>JAAUSV010000132.1 GCA_012032525.1 Leptolyngbyaceae cyanobacterium SL_7_1 | reverse complement strand
AAGGCTCGCATGCCTCCCAGGATGGCATGGTAGTCACTGTGACGTTGTACAGTTGCAAGACCCGTTCTAGGAAATAGCAAGCTTCCTGGCTATCCCCCAGAATTGGGTCGCAGGAGTCGGTGAGGGCAAGGGCGATCGCTCCAAGCTGCGCTGTAGATCCAACACCATCTGGTGAAACGCCAGCTCACAAATTTGATGCACCGCAATGAACAAGTCCTCATCCTTGGAGGCAGTCAGGGGTTGTTTGCATTGCAACAATGCCTCCAGACTGTGGTAACTCCAATAGTGATTTTGGCTAACATCGAGATGGGGGTCGAGGGGTGGCAGGGGCTGAATTGAATTGGATGGGATTGAATTGGATGGGATAGACATAGAGCATTCATCAGAAATTCTTGAGGGAACAAACGGCAATGTACCGCTGTGGGGTGGATTTGGGGGGAACCAAAATTGAGGGCGTGGTTTTGGATGAGGCTGGAACGATTCAGTTTCGCCAGCGGATTCCCACCCACCGGGAGCAGGGGTACGAGTTTATCTTGAACCAGATTGCCACTCTCTACAGGCAAATGCAGCGTCATACGGCACAGCAGGAACACACGCTGGGCATCGGCACACCGGGGGCAATTTCTCGCAAAACCGGATTGCTGAAAAATTCCTGCACCCTCTGCTTAAATGACAAACCTTTGCAGCAAGATTTAGAGCAGTTGCTCAACCACCGACTGGTTCTACAAAACGACGCCAATTGTTTCGCCCTTGCCGAAGCTGAGCAAGGCGCGGCGATCGCCCAAGATATCGTCTTTGGCGTGATCATGGGGACGGGATGCGGCGGTGGCATTGTCATCCATGGCGATGTGTTGTTGGGGCGGCAGGCGATCGCTGGCGAATGGGGACACACCTCGATCGATCCGCAGGGACCCTTGTGTTGGTGTGGGGCGCGGGGATGTGTAGAGACGCTGATTAGCGGCTTTGGGGTGGAAACGCTCTACCAACAGCAGGCGGGAACCCGTTTGCCCTTAACAGAGATTGTGGAACGGTATCGCAGGGGAGAGGAACCCGCCAAATCCGTCATGCAGCAATTCTTTGAGCATTTTGGACGGGCGATCGCCAATGTGATCAACATTCTCGACCCTGATGTGGTGGTGCTAGGGGGTGGACTGTCGAATATGGATGAACTGTATAGTGTGGGGGTGCGATCGGTGGCTCGTCAGGTGTTTAGTGATGAGTTTAATACGCCGATCGTCAAGAACCGTTTAGGGGACTCGGCTGGGGTGATTGGAGCCGCCTTAATCGGGGTGAAGTAAACCTAACTAAGGGATGAGGATTCCGATCGCTCAACGCTGTGGCTTTGCTGTAAAGTGGCAATATGTATGACGATGATCTAACCCTGCTGGATGAGGCTGACTTAGAAAGCCCCCTCGACAAGATGGGGAGCATTGACGAGCAGCAAGACATCCCCAAGCCCGACCCCAATGCCATGTTGCTGTTGCTGAGAGCGCCAGACAATCAGCAACGGATGTTGGCAGCGCGAGCCTTTTGTGAATTGGAGGATGAGCGAGCCATCCCCTATCTGGTCGATCTGTTGACCGATGCCTGTCCCTTGATCCGGGTGAGTGCTGCCTATGCGATCGGGCGTAACCCCAGCAAAACAGCGGTGGAACCCCTGATTGCCCAACTGGAGCGAGACTGGAATGGCTATGTGCGCAAGGGCATCGTCTGGGCGTTAGGCAATTGCCACGATCGCCGTGCCCTCCTACCCTTGACCCATGCCCTAAAAACCGATATTCAGGCGGTGCGATTGTGGGCGGCGAGTGCGCTTGCCCAGATGTCAGCCGTCGGGTATGACGTGTTGATTGCGGCAATTCCCCCATTAATTGAAGGATTGCGGCGAGATCCGGTTGCGGCGATCCGCAGTAATTGTGCGTGGGCAGTGGGGCAGCTCTGCCGAGATTTGCCATCCAATGTGATCTACGCCACGGCGATCGATGCCTTGATCGAAGCATTTGCAGAGGATGGGGATTTGGGGGTGCAGGAAGATGCCCGTACCGCGATCTTGAAAGTGGGGGACACCCGTGGTTTGCAGGTGATCGAGGAAATTGAGCGGGATGGATTGATCTAACGGCATGGGTCGATGGGGTAGACAGTGTTGTACCGTTAAGTAACGATTCGTTTCCACAATTCCTCTGGTGTAAATTTGCTCATGACTGCGGCGATCGCGCTTGAAAACGTCCATAAGGTTTACAACAACACTCCTGTTGTCAATGACCTGTCCTTTTCTATTAACCCCGGCGAAGTGTTTGGCTTACTCGGTCCCAACGGAGCTGGTAAATCGACCACCATTCGGATGCTGACAACTCTGACCAAACCCACCCAAGGCGAAATTGTCGTGGCTGGGCACGATGTGGTGCGCCAACCGTTTCGTGTCAAGCAACAGATTGGGGTGGTGTTGCAGCAGGTGAGTGTTGATCTAGATTTGTCGGTGTGGGAAACATGGAATTCCACGGACGAATGCACCACATTCCCAACCCTCGTCGTCGAGCTGAGATCGAACGCTGGCTGGAATATGTAGAACTCGACCAACGCCGCAACGATCTGGTTAAAACCCTATCCGGTGGCATGAAGCGACGCTTGCAGATCGCTAGAGCCTTGCTGCACCAACCGCAGGTACTATTCCTCGACGAACCGACGGTGGGACTCGATCCCCAAACCCGCCGCCGCCTTTGGGAGATCATCAAGGGGTTAAATCAACAGGGCATGACGATCCTGCTGACTACCCACTACATGGAAGAAGTGGAATATTTGTGCGATCGCATTGGCATCATGGACACAGGTAAACTGATCGAACTGGGAACCCTACCAGAGTTACGCTCTAAATACGGTGAGGGATTGGTGGTGAAGCAATTGGGCGATCGCTGGGAATACAAATTCTTTCCCACCTTGCCTGAAGCCAATGACTACTTGGAGCACCAGCCCAACAAAACGGCGATGATGACGCGCCCCTCCAATTTAGAGGATATCTTTGTAGAGCTAACGGGACGGAATTTGGATTAGCAAGCTGTTGGCTATTAGCTGTAAGCAATTAGTGATTAGCAAACTAAACATTCATCCTTCATTCTTCCGCCCTCCATCCTTCCTATGCCTCACCTCCCTAGCCAGATCGAAGCGATCCTCTATCTCAAGGCGCAGCCGTTGCCGATCGCTCGGATTGCGGAGTATGCGGGGTGCGATCGGCGGCAGGCGGAGGAGGCGATGATGGAGTTGATCAATGAGTACGCCCATCGGCAGAGTGCGTTAGAGATTGCAGAGACGCCGGAGGGGTATTGTTTGCAGTTACGGGAGACGTTTCAGGATTTAGTGCAGCGGTTGATTCCGGTGGATCTGGGGGTGGGGGCGTTGCGGACGTTGGCAGCGATCGCCCTCAAGGGACCATTAACGCAAACGGCACTGGTGGAGTTGCGGGGGTCGAATGCCTATCAGCATGTGCAGGAGTTGGTGAGTTTGGGGTTTGTGCGCAAGCGCAGGCAGTCGGATGGGCGATCGTCTTGGGTGCAGGTGACGGATAAGTTTTATCAGTATTTTCAGGTGGAGAAGTTGCCGAAGTTTGCGGAGCCTTCTTGACAGGTTTAGGGTTGTCCTAAAACCGTAAGAATTTTGCTGGTGGGTTATTGGTTGTTGGGATTGTTTGATTTTTCCGAGCCTTGGGGGGAACCCCCAAACCCCCGCTCTTGGGTGACCTCCCCTAACAACCCCCGCTGGAGGACGGGTTGCGTCCCCCAGACCCCCTCCAAAAGGAGCAATGCCAATTTGGGCTACGGCAAGTACGTTGGGGGAAAATCCCCCAAGCCCCCTGTTTTTTTAGTTTGGGATGAAGGATGGACTAGATTCCTTCATCCCTCATCCTCTATCCCTGCGTTTACTTTTCCGGCAACATGCACTTGTCGCTGTCGCATCCGGCGGGTCCTTCAGGGGAGATTTTAGCGGAGTCGTAGTGGGCGAGGGCAGTGTAGAAGTCTGCCGTTTGGCGGCGGCTTTGGACCTCGTGATTGAGACGGAGGTAGGTGGTACGATCGATCTTTTCAAACGGTAGGCGGGGGAAGGGGGCGTTGAACCGTGCCAGGAGCGCGGCACTGATATAGCCTTCGTTGTTGGCGATCGCTTGGTGAATTCGGTTTGCCAAGGGTTCGATTTCGTCTTCGTTGAGTTCGATCGTGGCGCTGGTGTTGTGGGTGGTGTAGTAGTGCTGCACTTGCATGTAGAAGTCAAATTGGGCGAGGGCGGAGAAGGATTCGATCGCGATCTCGTCAGCTCCGGGGAGGTTTGCCCAGGGGACTTCGACCGGGATCTCGACTAACCACTCAGTGCAGCGGGGATCGAAGGGATCGTTTAGCAGGTTGCCCTGGTCGTCCTTGTCGGATTGGGAGGGTACGATCGTGTAACCGTAGTCGCGGCAGGCGAGGGCAACGGGGTCGTTTTTGCGGAAGGTGATGCGGCGGATGAAGCGCTGGGCTTTGGGGGGATGCCAGCCGGGACTGGCTCCGGTGAGCAGGGATTTGGTGCCGGCGGGTTGGACGGTAGTGCAGCGGTTGGGGCGCTTGAGGTGGTGGCGATCGCAGTAGTCCCACACAGCCCGATGCACCACATCATTCCAGAAGCTGAGGTACTGGCGCTCTTTTTCCTTGAATTCTAACCCAGTGACGGTATCGGGGCGACCCTGCGCCCACCAGCGCAACCACTCCACTCCAAAGGCGTGGACAAAGAAATCAAATAAGCCAGTGAAGGAAACGCCGACGATCGGGTCGGTTTCCCGTGAGTGCTGGTAGCGGGGTTCGTTGAATTGATGATTTAACAGGGCGGCAACGGAAAGGGCACCAGCGGTGAAGGCGGCTTCCTGCTCCCGGTAGTCGTGGGGATCGAGTTGGTTGAGGTGGACTTCCGAGAGGTTGCAGTGGAAGTTGGAGCCAATGATTTCGCCACAGGGGTTGAGTCCGTAGCGATCGTCCCCCTCTGCCCGCCGTTTGGCTTCCCCTGCCCACTGGATCGCCCCTTCGCCAGAGTAGTACTGCTTGCGCACAGCATCGATGCATTCCTCTAGGCTAGGGGGTTCGTGGAACACACGGGTGTGGTTTGCCATGCGCAACACGTCCCGCTCTGGGTCGATGCGCCAGTTGCCCTGATCATCCTGCATCCACAGGTTTTCTTTGGCGGTTTTTGCCTGCTCGTCTTCGCTGTCAAACTGGCGCATTCCGGCACTGCGGCGGATGTTGCCCGCCACCACACAGGCAGCGGCTTCATCGATCAGCAAGCAGCACTCCACCGGGGTGAGTTGCCGCCCGATCGCCCGATTCAAAATTGTGGCGCAGCGTTCATAGAGTCCTGGCAGGCGAATTGGATTGGCGACTCCACCAAATCCCCGTAGGCGTTCTCCAGCGGGACGCACATGGCTGAGGTCGATCGCCACCTCCACTGCTCCCGTGAACCGCTTGTCGGCGGAGAGTTCCAACAGGGTTTGGTAGGATTTCACCCAACCTTGGCGACTGTCGCCGACTTGCAAGCGGACGCGATCGCCCTCAATCGTCACCTGAGTCAGATCCTGCCGCTGCTCAGCGGCTGTGGTGCCAATCTCATTGGTCACTTGGACGCTGAGGCGATTGCAAATCGGCGGCAACTGGTTGGTGTACTTCGGCTCTAGAACGGCTCCCGTGCCGCAGCCCATCATCGCCAAGTCCATCATTAACCCAAAGGCTTGCCAGTCCACAACGTTGGTGCTGGTGCAGTTGTATGCCCCGGAGAAGTTTTCTGGTCTCTCGACCCACTCTGTTCCCCCTACCCAGAGCCAACGCCCGGAGGGCAAAGCTTGCAGGCGGCGTTGCAAGCGGCTGACCAGTTCGGCTTCGTCGGTGGTGAGGTGTCCCAGTTGGGTGATGCCACGGAGGGTGCGATCGCAGACTTCCTCCCAGGTTTCGCGCAGGTTGGCGGCTTTTTCCCCTCGGCGGCTGTAGGTGCGATAAAACACAGGGTTGGCAGCCGGAGCGGTTTCAGGGAAGGAACTGGCGTGGCGGGTGCGTTCGATGTCTTGGACCATAAATCAGATGCTCACGGGTTGAAGGTGAAGGACGAGGGGGGCAGGCAAGGGTTGGATCGATCGAGATGATCGAAATCCACATGTAGTGTTGCTGCTTTGAAGTAAACACTATATCACTTTAACTATAGCGATCGTTTAGCAAAATTAAATATTTCAAAGGACGAATGCTCAAACCAAAGAGTGGAGTAGCCATCTACTCCACCCCAGTTGGCAACATGCGTCGTCCTGTATCCGTCAACCCAGGTCGATCGGGGATGGTGTCACGAAGTTGTCACAGAAAAATTGGCAAAGTCGATCGAGACATCCGCCGGGGTTGCCCACGAGAGGTCGCCTCCACCAAAAAAGGTTGAGAAGAAAATCCCATTGATTTTCAGACTGTCTGCCGTGCGGAAGCGAAGCCCGGTTTGTTGCCACACCTGGTTGCCATCCAGCCAGACTCGAATCATCCCGTTGTCTTGCCCAGGATTGTTGAGCACCACCTGTTGCTCTAATCGGTGCCACACCCCTGTCTTAAAGCTCCATGCTCCATTGCCAATCGATGTGCCATAACTGGTGCTGGTGGGTAAGTAGGCATAAACCTCGCCTTTCCCGCCCGATCGCCACATAAAGCGGGTAGAAAAGCCATCGGTTCCGTTGGGGATCTTTCCTCCACTGGGGGCGTTGCCGCCGTAGATCCCCGGCAATTTGCCTCCTTTAACAAAGTCAAAATTGTTGGAGAATCGCAGGGAATAGCTCAATCGCAATGAGGTTTGGGGCAGCGATCCCCAGTGTGGCAAGAAACTGAGCACCCCCTAAAGGAACCGTTGAGTTTTTAGTCAACCCAGGGCTGGCAGAACCCTTTGGATAAATCACCCGCAAAACATCTGACGTATTGTTGCCCGTGGAGAGCACCTGTAGATTGTTGTGTCCCCAGGCGGTGTGATCGGTGCTGGTTTTCCAACGGCTTTTCCAATCTCCTGCGAAGTTGTCACTCCAGAGGGACGAGGAGGGAGGGGTTACAGGAGGAGTAACAGGAGGGGTTACAGGAGGAGTGACAGGCGCAAGTTGGAGATAGTCGATCGCTGCCAGTTCATCGCGGTTGCGATTGCCTTCGATCGTCAAGGTTTGCCCTTTGGTCAGCAATAGATTGGTTGCCACCGTTCGAGTTTTAAGGCTTTGGAGACTGGGTAGTAAAGAGCCGGAGGTTTGGTCTGCCTTAAATGAGGCAAGAGTAGAGTTGTTGAGTTTCACCCTGAAGGACGACTTGCCATCGGTCTCATCAAAGTATCCCAACACCACGTTGTACTTGCCGTTCTCTCCATTAAATTGCACGGAGGTTTTGCCACTGCCCTTGGTCGATAAATCAACAAATCCACCTCCACTGGCATAGCTGGCTGTTTTCCTTGTGTAACCCGACAGGCTCATTTGCTCTGCTTCTAGGCGAATCGATTGCGACGTTGTCCTAGTGCTCGATCGCACCCATGGATAGGTGCTCGATCGCACTTTAGATTGACTTGGGCGAGACAAAGAAGCTTGTTTAAATGAATTGCCATTTGTATCATTTGCAACCAGAAGGAATGATTGTCTTTTACCAAACAATGGGAGATCGGGAACCTTTGAGGTAGAAACCCTGTTCATTAACTGCATTGCGATCGCTCTAAGATAATGGGTTACAGCTTGTTTTAGAAAGTTCTAACTGAAGCAACCAAACTGAATTGATGTCTAGGAGTGACGCAGCCAAACGATTTCAGAGTTTTAGTAAACTCTGAAATCAGTGCCTATGTGAACCTGAACCCTGCACAGGGTATGTGAAGGTTGGATAGAAGGATTAGTTTAAGAACTAGGGCATTAGTGACCCCAAGACATCACCAGCCTAGTTATTTATTTCCGAAGGATAATAGCCTGTTATATTTATAACCTAAATCGGTAAACGTATTACTACGGAAATATTAAAATTACGCCTCGAATAGATTAAAGGGTTCTCATCAATTATTTACACTAAATTCTGGTGGAAATCTAGTGCAATTACGCACTTGCCCCAGAAGATGCTTGATGCAGCGTTGTATCTTTAGTAGAAACAACGGCTAGTCCAAGAGCTATTCCCCTAAGCCTCTTAGAGTTTAGGTGCGTGGATGAATGATCAAGATTTACCCACGACTGTCTAAGATGCACGGGTGAATGGTTGAGCTGGGTGGACGAAGCTTTGAGATTCGTCTGTGATGCTTTCAGGAGGGTTCGTTATCCATTGAGGTGGGTGAGCGAAGCTTTGAGGTGGGGCGATCGCCCAATTTTTTGCCATCTTACGGGATACTGCCTAAGACCCAACCCGCTTAAACTTCAGCGTCATTGCTCCCTTGCCAGCCATCTTCCCGCCCATTCCCAGCAGGCTCACCTGCCCCTCCCCATTGATCTCTACCGCTAGCTCCACCTCGTCTAGCTCCATCCCTGCCAACTCCCCAGTGCGTTGCTGCGCGTGGCGAAACACCTGCCCCAGCACTTGCAGAAAATCCGTCATGCCTTGCTCTAACTGCTCCGCCCTAACTGGTACACCTCGGCGGGTGGGCAGCGGTGGAGCCGTGGGTGGGTCGTAGGGGTTGCGGCGAATAGTGCCCTCCCTGGTTCCCTCTTGTGGGGTTTCGCTGGTGATAATCCAAATGAATTCTTCTGCCATAACCCCTCAGAGGATTGACGTTGACGACACTTATAATTCTGCTGTAAAACGCACAGAAACTCTATTTCCGTGGGTTTTGCTTAAGAGAGAGTGACCGATTGAGCGGAAATTTTAGTTAGGAAGTTTTTCAGCGCTGCATAGGTCTCCTCACCCAAGCAATAGATGACGGTGAATAGGACATTGCAATGGAGAGTTGCCCCATGTGTTCCCAACCTCTACATTCCACGCTTTACCGGATTCCAGCCCTCCCCCAATCCCCTGCGTCCGGCTGGTTTCTGTTGCCATCACTTGCCTTGGCGATCGCTCCTCCCAACCCCGAAACCGATCCTCAAGCCCTACGAGCAGTGGGACTGCAACACTATCTCCAGCAGCATTTTCCCCAAGCGATCACCACCTTGCAACCGTTGTTGCAGCACCATGAAGCCAATGCCAATGTGTTGGGTGCGATCGATGCCCTCAACCTACTGGGATTAGCTGCCTGTGAAATGAAGGATTTCACCCAAGCACTGAGCTGGTGTCGCCAAGCCTTGAGCCTGAGCGAATTGCAACCCACCACCCCGCTACACGGCTACACGCTGATGAATCTGGGGTTTGTGTATGTTCGCCAAAGACAGGGAGACCATGGCTTGGCGTATTTAAGGCAGCCTTGCAGACACTCCGTCAGGGAGGTGATGCGATCGGCGTCGGCTGTGCCTTAAACAATTTGGCGGTGCTCTATGGAATCGAGGGCGAGGCTGATCGATCGCACCCGCTCATTTTGGCAGCGCTGACAGCGTTTCAGCACACCGCGCAGCAAGCCGAAGAAGCCGTAGTGCACTACAATGGCGGCGAGTTGATGGTGGCAGAACACCCCGATCTGGCGTTTGCCTATTGGCGCAGAGCCAGCGCCATTTGGACTGCCCTAGGCGATTTTGAAGGGGAAGCGATCGCCTTTCGGGCTATGGGGGATGCTCACCACCACCTAGGACGACCTTTTCATGCGCTCTCCTGCTACCAGGAAGCCGTGGAATTGCAGCGATCGATCGGCAACTGGGCAGCAGAAGCGGCGGTGCTAGAGCAAGTTGCCGAGGTCTACCAGGAGGAAGGCATGCCCCTCTCTGCGATCGATCAGTTGCATCGATCGCTGGCGGTGTTCCAGTTCATTGGCGATCGGGTGGCAGCTGATCGGCTGTTGTGTCGGCTCGGCAAGCTCTACGAAAGCTTAGATGAACTCGCCGCCGCTATGGAGTGCTACCAACAAGTATTGGAATCGCCAACTAACCGGGCATCTGCCCCACCACTGCAAGCAACCCCCAGGGTGGACTTGTCCAATGTGCTGTTTCATCCAAACTGCCCGATCGCTTCGTAGTAAGGATTATTTGTTGCATTAGTTCCCCGGCTTCTTCAAGAAGCCGGGAACTTGAAATGTGAGACGATTAACCCGTTGCTAATTCAAAGAATACAACTGCCCATCAATCAGCAATCGAGTAATCCCCTTGGCTTGCAGGTAGGGACTCACTTTCACCAACATGCGTCCGCCATCGGGCACTTTCACCACCCGTTGCGATCGCCGTAGAAACCGCTTTGCCAGGCGATGGTTGTCAAAAATCGGTAGGGTTCGCGCCTGCACTTCCTCAGTGGGAATCTGCCCCAACTCGGCAAAATCGCGCAGAGGACGGGTGATCAGCTCCGAGGCGCGATCGACCACTAGGTAGAAGGTCTTGGGAATGGCTGCCTCGGAGAGGGGCAACACCTGCACAATGTCTTTGGTTTGGACTTGCAACTCGGCAAGCTGGTCAAACTGACCCGCATCGCCACCCAAGTCGTCTTCAAAGTCGTCGTCTAGATCGTCGAGGTCAGAGTCGGATAGCTCGTCGTCATCCAGATTGTCATCGAGGTCATCATCCAAATCGTCGTTTAGATCATCGCCTAGATCGTCTTCGTCATAGCTGGATGCGGGTAGGACTTCTTCCGGAAAAATTTCTTGCAGCGCCGTGACTTGGGGGCTATAAGATTCTGGCATTGCCTCAGCCCCCTTGGGGTCGGCAAAAGGCTCCACCTCAGCCAGTTCGGCTTTGACTTCCACGATCTCTTCCACTGGCATAGGGGTGGATTCGAGGCTTTCGGAGGTGATTGCCGATCGCCTGCGGCGGCGGGGAGTGGGTGGTTTCACCGCTGGTTTGAGGTCTAGCTCCGCCTGCACAGGCTCCGGAGTGGGTTTGGGGACAGGCTGACTGGGGGGATCGATCTCCCTAGCGTCCTCTGCCTCCTCTAGCATGGTCTCTTCACCAAATGCGGCTCTAGTCATCGATCGCTTTTGTTGAATCAGGACTTCGTATTCCTCCGCAGGCATGCCCTGCTTGAGCACACGACTCACGGTTGTCGTACTGATCCCATAGCGACTTGCAATGTCGGCAGTAGTCTCTTCGGGGTTGCGGTAGAGCGCTACGATCGCTTGTTTATCTGCGTCAGACAGTTTTGTGGGAGCCATGCCAAGCCTTTTAATGAATGGGGCGCTAATTTAGAGACCGCCAATTAGCAATCATAGCAATTGTTTGCCGTCTCCAGGGTAGACCAAATCTATCCTAGTTCT
The DNA here is from genome assembly GCA_012032525.1 of Leptolyngbyaceae cyanobacterium SL_7_1. Taxonomy (GTDB): domain Bacteria; phylum Cyanobacteriota; class Cyanobacteriia; order Elainellales; family Elainellaceae; genus JAAUSV01. The sequence goes on along the minus strand of JAAUSV010000132.1, from coordinate 449 downwards.
ATTAACTTAGTGTGTGCCTTCTTCTGACTTTGTGTAGAAAATCTAGGCAGCCCGTCTGCGGCTAGCTCGACGAGAGCGGGTAGAGAGGTCGTATTCTAAGGCAGCGCCAATGGCGAATAGGCAAGGGCTAAAAATGAAAAAGACTTCGGGTAGGGCACCCGTTTCATAGTTTTCGATGTTGTATACAGCATAGAAAAACCAGAGGTCGGCGATGTAGAGCGCCATCGCCGCCAAGGCAATGAATCGCCATGAGAGGGAAAAGCGTCCTCCCCAAAAGGCTAGTAGTAGGGTGGTTGCCGCTAGCACCAGGAGAATGTCGCCTGCTAAATAGAGCAGCAGCACGATGGTGGAAAACGGTGCCAGAAATTCCTCAAGGGCGATCGCCCAGCCGGGAGCGGTGTCTACGGGTTCCGCTGGGGCAGCAGGGGTTGGCACTGGCGCAGTTGGGG
>JAAUSV010000131.1 GCA_012032525.1 Leptolyngbyaceae cyanobacterium SL_7_1 | reverse complement strand
TATCTTGATCCTGATCCAAACCCATTGCGCTTCCCGACTCGCCCTGAGGAAGTAGAAATTGTTGGCACCCAGCCAATTACGCTAGAACAAGCCTTGGCGTTGGCTCGACGCAATAACCGCGATTTGCAGGTTGCCGAATTGGAGTTAGCACGCCGAGAAGCTGAGCTGCGGGAGGTTCGCGCCCAACTCTATCCAACGTTGGATGCCAGCAGCAGTTTAACTGCTCAAGAGGGCATTGAAACCCAAACGACTCAGATTGACCCAACTACAGGTCAACCCACGATTGTTCAAGAAGATAATGCTGTTGACTTTACGTTTGGGGCAGATTTACAGGTAAACTATGCTCTATTTACATCGGGTCGTCGTCCAGCCCTGATTCGGGCGGCAGAAGGGCAAGTCCGCTCTCAAGAATTGCAAGTCGAGGCATTGGTGGAGCAACTGCGGTTTGATGTCACCGATGAATACTACGATTTGCAAGAGTCAGATGAAAACGTGCGGATTGCTGGAACCACGGTGGAACAAGCTGAGCAAAGCTTGCGCGATGCTCAAGCCTTGGAAAATGCAGGAGTGGGAACTCGATTTGATGTGCTTCAAGCAGAGGTGGATCTGGCTAACTTCAGACAGGAATTGACTCAGGCAATCAGCGATCGCGAAATTGCTCGTCGTCAATTGGCACAACGACTCAGCTTGGCGGAAACCGCCGACATCACGACGGCAGACCCGGTTGAAGTGTCCGACAGCTGGGAGTTGAGTCTCGAAGAAAGCATCGTGCTGGCGTACCGCAATCGAGCTGAATTGGAACAGCAGTTGGTGCAGCGGTACATTAGCCAACAGCAACGCCGTGCTGCCCGCGCAGAGGTGCTTCCCCAAGTCTCTTTGGTGGCGGGCTACGGTATTCAAGACACGATCGACGAAGACGACGAATTTAGGGATAACTTCAGCATTGGAGCACAGTTGCAGTGGCGACTGTTTGATGGAGGGGCATCGCGGGCTAGCGCCGATCAAAGTGAAATTGATGCGGCGATTGCGGAAGAGCGGTTTGCCGACACTCGCAACCGAGTTCGATTTGAGGTGGAGCAGTCCTACTTCAGCCTGCAATCTAACTTTGACAATATCCAAACTGCTACCCTAGCAGTCAGTCAGGCGAATGAGGCGCTCCGACTGGCTCGATTGCGCTTTGGGGCAGGTGTGGGGACTCAAACGGACGTGTTGCGATCGCAAACCGAACTTGCAGAAGCGGAACTGAATTTGGTTAGAGCAATTTTGGGATACAACCGATCGCTGGTTGCATTGCAACGAGCCGTCAGCAATTTCCCCACTGCTCGACTGACCGATATCCGCTGATCGTGGGTGTGAAGCGGGGCGATGGTCAATCCATGATCGTTGGCATGATTGCTGGTAGGGACATGGCACTGCCATGTCCCTGCTATTTTCGATCGAAAGCTGTTGCAGTGATTCGGTGACTTGGGAGGTGCAGAGCAGCTCAATCACCTGTTCTGCGCTGATTAACCGTTTTAACACGACCTGCCCGATCGCCTGACTTTCCGCAGCACTATGGGCAGGTTTGACTTCTACCATCAATACCGCATCTTCTACCCGATACAACCACAGCGTTTCATCCTTCTCAATAATGGAGAGATTGAGTTTGTTGATATCGGGTTTCCGTCTCCAGGAGAGTTCATCCCACAACCCACCAAACTCCCACACCCGACCAATCATCCAGCCTTCAGACAAAAAAAAGTACTTCACAGAGTCCACCTGGAAAACGCATGGAGGTTGTAAACCCTCCCAAGGTGAGATTTTAACGAACAGCGGGGGGTGTCGAAAATGTTTTATGTAAAATCCCTTACCATTCCGACACCGTTGGATCAAAATCGGATGATTCAATCGGCATGGACGCCGGGATGGGTTGCTTGTTGAGGTAAATCACTTGGATGTCTTCAGGCAATACCGCTTCGAGATGACGGTAGCTCTCATGCAACTGGGCATTTACCTCGGCGGGTGTTACCACTTCTCCTTCGGCTTGTAGGTATGCCGCAATGCGAGTCTCGCTCCAGTGAAACGTTTGCGCCATTAGAACCATCAACCGTTGTAGGGGAGAGAGCTGGTCGAGGGCTTGATCAAGGTAGCACCACAGGGGCGGAGAGGCAGTTTTGAGAGAATAGTGGATTGCCTCCGCTGAGGGTAATTCCGCACGATTGATACAGACGGCGGTGACATTAATTAACCAGCTTTGGAGGTTAAAAGGTTCTCCCTCCGTAGAGTGCACGTCTAGTCCACCCAACTCGTGAAAAATATGCCGCCACGTAATTGCAAATAAATAGTCTGCTTGTACGGGCGATCGGGCTGTATGCCAAATCAAGGTGTGTACGATCGAGGCATACCGACAAAAAATCGCGGTAAAGTATTGTCCCGCGTCGGGGTGCCGCTGAAACAAGGTCAGCAATTCCTGGTCACTGTAGTGGTGCAGCGACTTGACCAGGGAATGACTACATTCAGGAAAAGCAGGAATTTCCACAGGCTCAGTGTTTAGAAGCGTTTGCAATGATTGAATAGTTGATTGAAACCCAATTGAAATAAGTTCAGCACCCTTGACCCCACCAACGAGGAATTAGCTTTCACTATACCGATAGTTGCCATAGAGCGATCGCCCTTGTGCAACTTTGAATCAAGTAAATTTTAGGATTCCTTTGAGTAAACCCGATCAAGGAACAATGCAACGATATACTATCAATGGGTTTAGTGAAAAATCTTCACAATTAATAGATCCAGCCCAATGACGGGTATAAAAAACAACCCGGACTGCTCACCCAATTTCCTCGCGTGTTGTAGTGGGAGCTTATGAACCCAGGAATCGATTTACAGCAAAGTTTTATTGATGCGCTCGTAGAGTTGGGACTATCAACGGGGGTCGCCAAAGTTCTATGGATTCCCCTGCCCATGATCCTAATGTTGATCGGGGCAACAGTTGGTGTACTGGTCACCACTTGGTTAGAACGAAAGATTTCGGCAGCAGCCCAACAACGCATCGGTCCAGAGTTTGCCGGACCTTTAGGATTATTGATCCCCGTTGCCGATGGTTTAAAGCTCCTGTTCAAGGAAGACATTATTCCAGCCAAGTCGGACGCGCTGCTGTTCTCCCTCGGACCTGCGATCGTTGTTATCCCCGTGTTCCTCTCCTACTTGGTTGTCCCCTTTGGGCAAAACCTGCAAGTGACCGACTTAGGGATTGGGGTATTCCTGTGGATTGCTCTCTCTAGCATTGCCCGATCGGGTTGCTGATGGCAGGATATGCCTCCAACAACAAATATTCCCTACTAGGAGGATTGCGGGCAGCGGCTCAGTCGATTAGCTACGAAATTCCTTTGGCGCTTTCGGTATTGGCGATCGCCATGATGTCTAACTCCCTCAGTACGGTGGATATTGTGGAGCAGCAGACAGGCTACGGCATTTTGGGTTGGAACATCTGGCGACAGCCGATCGGTTTCTTGATCTTTTGGATTGCGGCTTTGGCGGAGTGTGAGCGATTGCCCTTTGACTTGCCCGAAGCAGAAGAGGAGTTGGTGGCTGGCTATCAGACGGAGTACGCCGGAATTAAATTCGGCTTGTTCTACCTCGGCTCCTACGTCAACCTGGTGCTATCTGCCCTATTCGTTTCGATTCTCTATCTGGGTGGTTGGGAATTGCCGATTCCCATTGGACTGATTGCCAGTTGGATTGGGGTGAGCGAATCTACTCCCTGGTTGCAGGTGATAGCGGCATCCTTGGGCATCATCATGACTATCTTTAAAGCCTATTTGCTGGTTTTTCTAGCCATCTTGCTGCGGTGGACCGTGCCCCGTGTGCGGATTGACCAGTTGCTCGATCTGGGCTGGAAGTTTTTGCTACCGATTTCCCTAGTAAATTTGCTGTTGACGGCGGGCTTAAAGCTGGCGTTTCCCATTGCCTTTGGTGGCTAATTGCCAATCCTCCTGACCGATCCTGTCTCGCTCCTTGTCCTTGTTCATCGTCCGGAGACACTATGTTAAAGTTTCTCAAGCAAGTTTCTGACTACACCAAGGAAGCCGTTCAAGCCGCCAAGTTCATCGGTCAAGGCTTGTCGGTGACGTTTGACCACATGCAACGCCGTCCAGTCACGGTGCAGTATCCCTACGAAAAGCTGATTCCGTCTGAGCGGTTTCGAGGACGGATTCACTTTGAGTTTGACAAGTGTATTTCCTGTGAAGTCTGTGTCCGGGTTTGTCCTATCAATCTACCTGTGGTGGATTGGGAATTTAACAAGGAAACCAAAAAGAAAAAGCTCAATCACTACAGTATTGATTTCGGCGTTTGCATCTTCTGTGGCAACTGTGTGGAATATTGTCCTACCAATTGCCTATCGATGACCGAGGAATATGAGCTTTCGACCTACGATCGCCACGAACTCAACTATGATAATGTTGCCCTAGGACGGTTGCCCTACAAGGTCACTCAGGATGCTATGGTGCAACCACTGCGGGAACTTGCTTACTTACCTAAAGGTGTTCTCGATCCGCATAATCTACCCCCTGGCTCTCGTCGGGCTGGCAAATTGCCGGAGGAGATTTTAGAAGAAGCAGAAGCAAGTGACCCTAAATAATGGGTCGAGAGCTGGGAAAGGAGGAGACGGATTAGAGCAGAAGATGCATCTCCTCCCAACATCTGGCAAACTCGCAACTTCCATACCCAGGATTCCCACGATCGGAGGCTGATTGCAGTGAATTTAGCAGAAGGGGTTCAACTCGTTTCATTTTTGGTGCTGGCAGCGATGATGATCGGTGCTGCCCTTGGCGTCGTTTTGTTAGACAACATTGTCTATTCTGCTTTCCTACTGGGGGGAGTATTTATTAGTATTGCTGGACTATACATCTTGTTGAACGCAGGATTTGTGGCGGCTGCTCAGGTGCTGATTTATGTCGGAGCAGTTAACGTTTTGATTCTTTTTGGAATCATGTTAGTCAACAAAAGTCAAGCATTCCGTCCCCTCAACCGCGCTTGGTTGGGTAGAGCTGCCACCGCGATGGTATGCCTGGGGCTGTTTGCCTTGCTGTCTACGATGGTGTTGTCTACTCCTTGGGTGCTCTCCAGTGCAGAAACCCCAGGGGATAATGCGATCGTTGTGATTGGACAACATTTCTTTAGCGATTACCTGTTGCCGTTTGAACTTGCCTCGGTGCTATTGTTGATGGCGCTAATTGGAGCGATCGTCCTGGCACGGCGCGAATATCTACCGGAAATTTCGCAACCACAACAGCCCGTGCTAACCTTGCCAGAGCGACCTCGTGAATTGGTAGCAGCGGCACCGGGTAGCCGAGAGCGTACGACGACTGATTCTCCCGGTGACCAAAATGCTTAATTGTGAGAATTTTGGGTAGGGATTTGGCATCGCCAAACCCCTACTGGGGAATAAAATTCCTATTGGTTGAACTGCTTAGAAAACTACTAAATCCTATGCAACTTCAATATTTTTTACTACTAGCAGCGGCTTTGTTTTGTATTGGTATCTATGGGCTAGTGACCAGCCGTAACGCCATTCGGGTGCTGATGTCGATTGAGTTGATGCTGAATGCGGTCAACCTCAATCTCATGTCGTTTTCTAACTACCTCGATCGCGAGAGTATCCGTGGGCAAGTGTTTACGGTGTTTGTGATTACGATCGCCGCCGCCGAAGCGGCTGTCGGTCTAGCGATCGTGCTTTCGATCTACCGCAACCGTGACACGGTGGATATGGAACAATTTAATTTGTTGAAGTGGTAGGCTGATGACACCACGATTTATCCAAGTAGGGTGGTGAGCGGACGGTGTGCAGCTAAACCAGGTGATTGTTTCCTACAAAGCAGGCGATTCAATTAGTCAGCGTCGGGCTGAGCGGTGTGCTCGTCAACTCGAAGCCCGCCAATGTGATGTCTTGATGGGTCCCAGCGGTCCTAAGGATAACCCTTATCCCGTGTTTCTTGCCTCGGTGACACGACCGATCGATCTGGCACTGATACTGGGAGGGGATGGCACAACCTTGGCGGCAGCCCGCCATTTAGCGCCAGAAGGGATTCCCATCCTGGCAGTGAATGTGGGCGGGCATCTGGGATTTCTGACAGAATCCGACGAGCTATTTAGTGATTCTGAGGCGGTGTGGGATCGGTTGCTGGAGGATCGCTACGCCGTTCAGCAGCGGATGATGTTGCAGGCAACTACCTTTGAGGGTAGCCGCGACAATTTGGAGCCGATGAGCGATCGCTACTTGGCGCTGAATGAAATGTGCGTCAAGCCTGCCTCTGCCGATCGGATGATCACGTCTATTTTGGAGATGGAAATTGATGGGGAAGTGGTCGATCAGTATCAGGGAGATGGTTTGATCGTCGGTACGCCTACGGGGTCTACATGCTATACCGTTTCGGCAAATGGTCCGATTATCCATCCTGGAATGGCGCGATCGCCGTCACTCCCATCTGCCCCCTCAGTCTTTCCAGTCGTCCAATCGTTTTGCCTGCGGGGTCGGTAGTCAGCATTTGGCCCCTTGCCGATCGCGATCTGACCACTAAACTATGGATGGACGGGGTGCTGGCAACCTCAATTTGGCCCGGTCAACGGGTCGATATTTCGATGGCAGATTGCCAAGCTAAGTTTATTCTTCTTCGAGAAAACTATTCCTACTACCAAACCCTGCGGGAAAAGCTGCAATGGGCGGGAGCAAACATTCGTTACCTAAATAATCATCGCAATTAGGCAATTCCATTCAGATTTGAGGGTTAGACTTCTGTAAAAGGAAGCAATCAATCTTTTAATCAAAAAATAACTATGAGGTTCAATGCATTTGTTCGCTTGTTGATTGGTGTGGTGGCGATCGCTTTCCTATTGCTTCCCCAACCGACCTTTGCCCAGTCCACTACCACCGTCCCACCCACCCCACTCAGTGCAGCGACGGATCAAACCGTGCTTGCCTTTCAGACTGAGCACTACGCGGTGCGAGTTTATCGTCGCGGGGGGCAATTACGGATGAATGTGTTTGATAAATCAAATCAGGTCACCTTTGTGAATGGAGGCTCGGCAGCCGTGGCTCCGCGTCTTGGTTCGGATGATACGTGGACAAGCTATGTGCATCGGGGTGAGGTAGAAGCCTATGCGCGGGTAAATTCTGATGGCGATCGGCAGTTCGAGCTAGTTCAAGTGAATGGCAATCGAGTTGTGGAACTGGCGGTGGATTGAAAAAAATTTAGCCAGTTAGCGATCGGTAGGAAAGCTAATAGAGGCGGTTGCCATAAAAAACACCCCATGGAGGGGTGTGAATTAGACCAACTCAATCAGAAGCTAAATGCCTGAAGGATGGATTAGCTGAGGGCAGCGTGGCTACGGTCGTAGGTTACTCTGAAGCTAGGATGCACCTTACCTTGAATGTGGTTCCAGTAGTGGGCTGCATCGCTTGCGGTCAGCCCAACTTCAGCATCTAAGCGGCTGAGCATCGTTTGTTGCCGCTGCTTGATCGATCGGTGGTGTTGCATCATCATCGATCGTGCCCGGTCTTCGATGGAAAGGGTAACGGGAGCCACAGGTTGAGCGATCGGGGCTTCAATCGAGACTTCGACGGGGGTAACCGGAGTTGCCATCTCAACAGTAGATGCAGAATGGGTTTGGTGCGCCACACCCCGATAGACCAGATCTAGAGTGGGTTGTTGGACTGGGTCTTTGACTGGATTGCGAAAGCGAATATCCAATCCCCGATATTTGCCAACCGTATTGCTGTCGCTAAATTCAACTGTTGGAGGAGTGTAGTCGTAGCTAACACCGCGATATGTGAGTTTCATCGTCTCGCCTCTCGTTTGACGTAGTGGTTAAATGGAGGCGCGTTCCTTCGGGATAACCCCTACTTCCGTCTTTCTAGAGAGCAGTTGCTCTTGAAGGAAAGATGAACGAATTCATTTCTGTATCTATTGTTACGGTTTTGAGTAAAATTGTCAATCTCGATCGGCTTAAGTTAAATTTTCTTGACATTGGCGGGTGGTCGTTCTATCGCCAGTCTTCCCACTCCTCATTAAAGATGGATGTGTTGGGAAATGCGATCGGATTGCCCTGTTGTCTCAACCGTTGTTGCAGCACTTCCAATAACGGTTCAGGACGAGGTAAGCTGTCCACCAGTTCGTAGGGATACACATCCTGTTCTAAGACAAACGCTGCCGTATTTCCTGCTGCGGCTCCCGACGACCACTCAAACGAGTGCACCCGGTAGGCAGCCGCCACAATGTGGCTGGTGGCAATGCTTTTGCCTGCAACTAGTAGGTTGTCGATTTTCTGTGGAATCATCGCCCGTAGGGGAATTTGGAAGGGATAGGGATTGCCATCTGCACCTTTACGCTCTCCGGGGCGTTCGTAGTTACCGGGTAGTTCTGGGGGATAGAGCGCCATGCAGGGATGGAAATCGATCGCATAGTGCCCGATGCCCACTGCATCTTGGTAGATGGTGGAACGACTGCGACGGGCAACTTGGTCGATCGGGCGATCGCCCCGCACAACTGCCGTTGCCTCCAACCCAGCCAAAGCTACTCGCAGGCTGCGATACATATCGGGCGTCAAGGTTTCCAGATAATAGGGATCATTGTAGTCACGACGGGAAATATCAATTTCTGAAATGGTAAACCCTTGAGCGTAGCCGGGAGAGGGACGCCCCAGCAAGCGACGCCCCTCTCGCATATAGGGATGTTTGGATAAACCATGCTCTGTGCCCATGGGCGAATCTAGCCCAGTCAATAGCCGATGGTTGGGATAGCGTTCCTTGACTCCATCCCCTAGTTGGGAATCGGTCGTGCCCTCCACCAGCCAGTGGAAGTAGCCTAGAGACAATTCCTCGCCTCGGCGCAAGCTTTCGGTGCGCAAGCCACCCAACCACCCACCGGGAGCGAGTTGCCCCGTTTCAAGCAATTGGTCGCGGGTGTAGATCAGGTTATCTTGCGCCGTGCCGGGACGATAATCATTGCCCCATGTCCAGTTTTGCATGGAGATATCGCCGGGTTTGGGCACGCCCACGCCCAGTCCGGGAAGTTGTTCGCGTCGCCGGGGACGGGCACTCCAGATGCGGCGGTAGGTAAACACCAGGTTGAAATTGGCTAATCGCGGTAACTCATAGCTGTAGTAGGCTGATAGCGATCGTAAAATGCGGGTTCCTCATGCACTTGAGGGTCCTCCGTCATCTCCATCGCAAAGGTGTAGGTGAATCCTTGGGTGCAGTAAGGGTCACCCGCTTCACTAGAGGAGGTGGGTTCGAGGTGCGATCGCGGATCGATTCCCAAGCGATAGGGGATATCGGCGATCGCCATCAATTCCCCAGTTTCGGTGGCATCGACAACGACCCAGCCGAGTTTCCTGGTTGGGTTGGTTGGGGTTGGCGTCTCCGTTTCCGGCGGGCTGCCGGCAACAAAGCGAATCACCCGCTTGTTAAACTCTGGCGAATCTTCATAGCGATACCAATCTTCGATCGTCTGAGATAGGGGAAGTATGTTCAACGGTGGCGCACCCTCGGTAGGGGTGTGCTGAATGGCGATCGCTCCCTGAATCAACGACCCTGACACATCCAACTCCTTCACCACGGTTGAGGGAAACCAGTTCAACTCACCCTCGCCCCGCTCGGCAGCATCTTCTAACATTTCCAGTAAAATTTCGTGACCGTCGTAGGGAAAGAAACACGCCTCGCTCACCCAGCAATCACCGGGGTTAAGCCGATCGTAGTGCTCCTCAATCCGTTCTCGTAATTCTAGATACCCACGGGAATAGAGCAGGAGCGATCGCTGGCTATCCCGCTCATCCAATGCCGAGGTTCCCTGGCTAGAAATCTGTCCTCCTACCCAATCGGTTATCTCGGTTAAACAGACACTTTTACCTGCCAGCAAGCCCTCGTAGGCAGTGGCAACACCCGCCAAACCGCCCCCTACCACGAGCACATCACAGCGAATCTCCTCCTGCGGAATGCGGTAGGAATTCGCCATAACCGGACGACTGGGCAAGAACAACAGCGTAGACAATCCTAGAGCAATCCGGGACTGGTGGAGAAAGGGGAGCGATCGCTTCATAGCAGCCATGAGTTCATCAAGTAGGATGGAAGCAAAAAATAATGCAATTGAGCCTAGCGTTGTTTGTCTAGTCTCAACTTCACCCTACCGGATTAAGTGCCCCCAAGGTCACCTGTTTCAGTGTCCCAAGGATTGCAAATTGTAAGGGGATAACCCCCTCGTAGGGGCACAGCATTGCCGTGCCCCTACAGAAGCCAATTAATCATCCTGACTGAAATGGCGATCGAGAAAATTCAACGCATGGTTACGCAACTCGTAATACTCGGGTTTTTCTCGCAATTCTTTAATATTGCGGGGATGGCAAAGGGAACATCCAAAATTTCTCCGATGGTGGCAGCGGGTCCGTTGGTCATCAGCACAATGCGGTCGGACATATAGATCGCTTCATCGACATCGTGGGTGATCATCATCACGGCTTGCCGCAAATTTTCCCAGATGTCGAGGACTTGGCGTTGCAACTTGCCACGGGTGAGGGCATCCAACGCGCCAAAGGGTTCATCCATTAGCAGCAACTTAGGACGAGTTGCCAAGGCACGGGCAATGCCCACCCGCTGCTTCATCCCTCCAGATAATTCGTCGGGATACTTATCGAGCACCAAGGCTTCGGAACCATCAGCTTGTTTAAATGCCTTCATCAAGTTGTCAACCACCAAAAACTCCGTTGGAGGGGCACTGTCACGGTTGGCGTTTTCTAAGGCGGCAATGGGTTTAATCATAGTTCTCTCCTATGGGTGGCAACGATGAGCTAGGACAGGAAAATTGGTTTGGAGCGATCGGCTCGAATCTCAAAACTGTTGAGGTAACCCACCGGATCACTAGGGTCAAAAGCTTTCTGGTCAAAAAATGCTTCGGCTGATTCAACTTTGTAGTCGTCTGCTGGGCATTCAATTCCCATCTCGGTGGCAATCTCGCGATAAAGATCAGTTTTCCACGCAAGCCGGGCTTTTGCCTCCGCATCAGCAGGAATGTCTGGAATTTTTCCCCATCGTGCCGCTTGAGTCATGAGCCATAGGCTTTGGGATTGCCAAAGGAAGGTGGAGTGATCCCCGGCAGGCGATCTGCACTGGCAGGTAGGTCAAAGAAGATCGTAGTATCGTCGGCTTTGCGAATCCGCTCAGCCTCATCAAACCCCCCGTAATTGTAATTTCCCACCAATGCCGGGGCGGTGAATTTGGTAACACAATCGGGGAGGGAATCAATGTTATCAGGGGTGATCACCGTCGGCGATTGACAGGTTCGGGGTTTGGCTCCCGTGTAGGAACGGATGGTAATCATTTTGGCGACTTCCTCGCGATTTGCCGGATCGCTGCAATACTGGCAGGCTTCGATCATGGCTTTGACCAGCGATCGATAGGTCTTAGGATGGTCATCAATAAACGATTGCATCACGGCTAGGACACGATCGGGGTGTCCGTTCCACAACTCCTTGCCCTGGGCAAAGGTAAACCCTATGCCCTCATTCCCCTGGATTGCCCGCGTATTCCACGGTTCCGCCACCATATACGCTTGCATCCCCCCAATCCGCATATTGCTTACCATTGGGGCGGCGGAATGATGATGATGCGAAATTCGGCGATCGGGTCAATTCCCACTGCCGCTGCCAGATAGCGGACAAAATATTCGTAGATCGACGAAACTCAGCACCACCGCCCACACTCGCTGTTCCGAGGGCAAGCTTTCAAAATAGCGGTGAAAATCTTGGGCAAACCGATC
>JAAUSV010000130.1 GCA_012032525.1 Leptolyngbyaceae cyanobacterium SL_7_1 | reverse complement strand
TTCGCTAACTATTTTCTGCGCATGTCAAACGTTACATTCGACATGCGATTTAACCAAATGAATGTGCACTCTGGACATGCAGAACCGTGGCGCGTCACCCTGGTAGATACGGGGGAAAACTCCATGACGGGTGGACGGCTGAAGCGCGTGCGCGAACACCTGGGAAGTGAAACCTTTTGCTTTACCTACGGAGATGGCGTTAGCGATATCAATATCACTGAGTTGATCAACTTCCACAAAGCGCAGCAAACGCTGGCAACCCTGACTGCTGTTCAACCTCCCGGACGATTTGGGCGATCGCCCTCGGCAGCGAACAGACGAAAATTGAAAGTTTCCACGAAAAGCCCGGTGGCGACGGAGCCTGGATCAACGGCGGCTACTTTGTGCTAGAACCAGAAGTTGTGGATTACATTGCCGACGATTCGACCACTTGGGAGCAGGAACCCCTACAGAAGCTGGCACACATGGGTCAGCTCTCCGCCTATAAGCACACAGGGTTTTGGCAACCGATGGATACCCTAAAGGACAAAAACAATCTAGAGGGTCTGTGGAAAAGCAATACTGCACCGTGGAAGGTGTGGTAACGGACTGATCTGCTGAGACCGTTGGGAAACTCTGTTTGTTGTTTTGTTGATTTGAGGGTGATAAGCCTATGTATGATTTTGCAGTGATTGGCGGTGGGATTGTGGGTCTATCCACGGCGATGGCGTTGGGTCAGCGCTACCCCGATGCCCAAATCCTTGTGCTTGAAAAGGAAAGCCGCTGGGCGTTTCACCAAACGGGCAATAATAGTGGCGTGATTCACTCTGGAATCTACTACAAACCGGGCAGCTTTAAGGCAACGTTTTGCCGCGAGGGCTGTCGATCGATGGTGGAGTTTTGCCAACAGCACAACATCCCCCACGAAGTCTGTGGCAAGGTGATTGTGGCAACCGAACCCCACGAACTGCCGCTGCTGGAAAATCTCTACCAGCGCGGGTTGCAAAATGACATTCAGGTGGCGCGGTTGACCGCTGAAGAGGTGCGCGAGATCGAACCCCATGTCAATTGTTTAGTCGGGGTGCGGGTGTTTTCCACAGGGATTGCCGACTACAAGCAGGTGTGCCAGACCTATGCGGAGTTGGTGCGATCGCAGGGGGGCGACCTCTACCTCAACACCAAGGTAGAAAAAATCGTCACCAGGGGCGACGCTCAAGTACTTGAAACCAACAATGGCGCATTTGAAACTCGGTTTGTAGTCAATTGTGCCGGATTGCACAGCGATCGGATGGCTCGGCTCAACCAGGTTGATCCGCAAGCAAAAATTGTTCCCTTTCGCGGTGAGTATTACGAACTAACCCCCGAAAAGCGCTATCTGGTGAAGGGGTTAATTTATCCGGTGCCCAACCCCGATTTTCCCTTCTTGGGCGTGCACTTTACCCGCATGATCGATGGCAGTGTACACGCGGGTCCCAATGCAGTGCTCAGCTTTAAGCGGGAAGGCTACACCAAAACCGATTTTGATCTACGCGACTTTGCCGAAGTAATGACCTATCCTGGGTTTTGGAAACTGGCTGCCAAGCACGCAGACGAAGGCATTAAGGAAATTATTCGTTCCTTTAGCAAAGCGGCATTTGTCCACAGTTTGCAACGCCTAATTCCCGAAGTCACCGCCGAGGATGTGATTCCCACCCACGCTGGGGTGCGGGCACAGGCGTTGATGCACGACGGCAAGTTGGTAGATGATTTCTTGATTCTCCAGGGTCCACGATCGGTTCACGTTTGCAACGCCCCCTCCCCCGCTGCCACTTCGTCGTTGGAAATTGGCAAAGCCGTGGTGCAGCAGATTCCAGAACAGCAACATTTACTCGCCGCTGTTGGCTAATTCGATAGCTAATTAGAGACCTGGGGTCTCATACAGTTTTCTAACTTCATTACCTACAGGATTGATCATGAAAGTACTCGTCACTGGAACAGAAGGTTACCTGGGTTGTCTTGTGGCTTCCCTGCTGCTAGAGCGTGGCTTTGAGGTCACGGGGGTAGACACGGGCTACTACAAGGTCGGCTGGTTGTACAACGGCACTGAAAAAACGGCAAAAACCCTCAACAAAGACATTCGTGCCATCACCCTAGAAGATGTCCAGGGGATGGATGCGATCGTCCACATGGCGGAGCTATCCAACGACCCCACCGGGCAACTCTCCCCCACCATCACCTACGACATCAACCACAAAGGCTCGGTGCGTTTGGCGGAGTTGGCAAAGCAGGCGGGGGTGCGGCGGTTTGTCTACATGTCCTCCTGTAGTGTCTATGGCGTGGCAACAGAAGGGGATGTGACGGAGACCTCTGCGATTAATCCCCAAACCGCCTACGCCGAATGCAAAGCGCTGGTGGAGCGGGATGTCACCAAGCTAGCCGATGAAAGCTTTTCTCCCACCTTCATGCGCAATGCTACGGCGTTTGGTGCCTCTCCCCGGATGCGGTTTGATATTGTGCTCAACAACCTGGCGGGGTTGGCGTGGACAACCCAGGAAATCAAAATGACCAGTGATGGTACGCCTTGGCGGCCGCTGGTTCATGCGTTGGACATTGCCAAGTCGATCGCCTGTGCCCTAGAAGCACCCCGCGACATTGTGCACAACCAAATCTTTAACGTGGGCGACACCGCCAACAACTACCGCGTTAAAGAGATCGCAGAAATCATCGCTGAAGTGTTTGTCGGTTGTTCCCTCAGTTTTGGTCAGAGTGGAGCTGACAACCGCAGTTATCGCGTGTCCTTTGAGAAGATCAATACGCAACTGCCGGGCTTTAAGTGTGATTGGGATGCGAAGAGTGGAGCACAACAGTTATACAAAGTGTTTCAACAGATCGACATGACCAAAGACGTGTTTGAGTCCCGTGGGTTTACTCGCTTGAAACAGCTGGAGTACCTGATTCGCACCCAGCAAATTGACAAAGATTTTTTCTGGAGCAAGTAATGAAATTCACCAAAACATCCCTCAATGATGCCTTTGTAATTGACTTAGAATTGCGAGAAGACGATCGCGGAGCCTTTGCCCGGACGTTTTGCGCCAAAGAGTTTGAGGAGCATGGTCTAAAGCCCACCGTGGCGCAGTGCAATCTGTCGTTCAACTTTAAAGCTGGGACATTGCGGGGAATGCACTACCAAGTTTCCCCAGCGGCGGAAACCAAGTTGGTGCGGTGCATCAAGGGAGCGATCTACGATGTGATCATCGACATGCGCCCCAATTCCTCCACCTATCTGCACCACTTTGGCATTGAGCTTACCGCAGATAATCGCACTGCCCTCTACATCCCAGAAATGTTTGCCCACGGCTATCAAGCCCTGACCGATGGTGCAGAAGTGGTTTACCAGGTGGGTGAGTTTTACACACCCGGTTACGAACGCGGCATTCGCTACGACGACCCCGCCTTTGGGATCGAGTGGCCCATGCCAGTCACAGTGATTTCCCCCAAGGATGCAGCTTGGGCACCCTTTGAAACCGTTGCGGTAGGAGTTTAATCGATGATTATTGTAGATACGGCTTTGCAAGCTCGCGCTGAGGCGGGCAACCCGGTGCGGGTGGGCATGATTGGCGCTGGATTTATGGGACGAGGCATTGCCAACCAAATTGCTAACTCTGTGCCAGGCATGGAATTGGTGGCAATTTTCAACCGAGACGTGGACGGAGCACGACGGGCTTATACCGAAGCCGGAATTGAGAATGTCCAGGTGGTAAAACGGTGGGCGATCTGGAAAATGCGATCGCCCAAGGCAACTACGCCATCACCGATGACGCCATGCTGCTGTGTCGGGCTGAGAGCATCGATGCCCTGATCGAGGTCACGGGGACGATCGAATTTGGCGCAGAAGTGGTGCTAGAGGCGATCGCCCACAAAAGCACGTGGTCTTGATGAACGCCGAGTTGGACGGTACGATTGGTTCCATCCTCAAGGTCTACGCCGATCGGGAAGGGGTGATTCTCTCTGCCTGCGATGGCGATCAACCGGGGGTACAGATGAACCTCTATCGCTTTGTCAAGAGCATTGGATTAACCCCCCTGCTTTGCGGCAACATCAAAGGCTTACAAGACCCCTACCGCAACCCCACCACCCAGGAAGGGTTTGCCAAAAAGTGGGGACAAAAAGCCCACATGGTGACGAGTTTTGCCGATGGCACCAAGATTTCCTTTGAACAGGCGATCGTCGCCAATGCCACGGGCATGAGCATTGCCAAGCGCGGTATGTTGGGCTACGACTTCAAGGGACATGTGGACGAAATGACCAGCATGTATGATATTGAGCAACTCAAATCCTTGGGGGGCATCGTCGATTATGTGGTGGGCGCAAAACCTGGTCCTGGGGTGTTTGTGTTTGGCACCCACGACGACCCTAAACAACAACACTATTTGAACCTGTACAAATTGGGCGAAGGTCCACTCTACAGTTTCTACACGCCCTACCACCTCTGTCACTTTGAGGTGCCCCTGTCGGTGGCGCGGGTGGTGTTGTTCAACGATGTAGTCATGGCTCCTTTAGCAGGTCCGATCGTGGAAGTGGTTGCTACTGCCAAAATTGACCTGAAGGCGGGCGAAACCCTGGACGGCATTGGCTACTACATGACCTACGGGCAGTGTGAAACCGCCGATGTTGTACGCAGTCAGCGCTTGTTGCCTATGGGCTTGGCGGAGGGCTGCCGTCTGAAGCGCGATATCGCTAAGGATGCCGTATTGACCTACGACGATGTGGAGTTGCCGACTGGGCGATTGTGCGATCGCCTGCGGGCAGAACAAGACGCCTACTTTGCCCCTGCTAAAACTCCCGTAGCAGTATAGGCAACAAACCGATAGGTTGGGTTGAGTGCCAACGAAACCCAACCATCCAATTAACGTTGGGTTTCACCCTGTTCAACCCAACCCAACCTCACTTACCTTTCAACACCAACGAGGCGAGCATCATGGGTATTTATTTTGAGCGTGCGATCGACGCCCACCTCTGGAACTTTACAACAATGGCTTTAAAGAAACAGTTAATTTATCCCCTAGCTCAGATCGTATTGGCGTCGGGATTAATGGTGACTCAGGCTCTACCAGGCTATGCTCAGGCGGCGTCAGAGGAGCTTCCGGCTGTACTTCCAGCAACCCCCATCGCTCAACCGCAACCGCTCCCGACGGCTACCAATGCCACACCCACTGCCATCGAGGAAGCCTACATCCTAGGAGCAGGCGATCAAATTCAAATTGATATTTTTAATGTTCCAGAACTGAGTGGTGAGAATGGCACCTACACGGTGTTGGTGGATGGCTCGTTGAATCTGCCGTGGATTGGCAAAGTCATGGTGGGGGGCTATACCTTGCAGGAGTCGGCGGATACGATCGCCGCCCGCTATGCCGAATATATCAATGAACCGTTGGTGACGATCAGTTTGTTAGCGGCTCGACCGATGCGAGTGGCGATCGTCGGTGAGGTCAATCGCCCCGGTGCTTACACCACCGGACAAGGGGTGGGCACTGGTCCCGCCGGGTTGGTGGAAGGACAATTGCGGGCGGGAGAATTGCGCACCGTGATCGAAGCCATTCAAACCGCAGGGGGGATCACCCAAATGGCAGACATTCGTAATATTGAAGTGCATCGATCGCGCCTGAATGCGCCTGCTGACATTACCCGCGTGGATTTGTGGACATTTTTGCAACAGGGCAATTTGAACCAGGACATCACCCTGAGGGATGGAGACACGGTGGTGATTCCCACGGCAACCGCACTAAATCTGCAAGAATCCCAGGAATTGGCAGCCGCCAGTTTCTCCCCCGACACGATTAATGTCAATGTGGTGGGCGAAGTAAATAATCCTGGGCTAGTGGCTGTTTCTCCCAATATTTCCCTCAATCAAGCGATTTTGGCAGCCGGCGGGTTTAATGACCCCCGCGCTCGTAGGGCAGATGTGGAGTTGATTCGCCTCAACCCAGATGGCACCATGTCTAAGCAAACGATTCCAGTGGACTTTTCAGCAGCCCTCAATCAGGAGACCAATCCTACACTGCGGAGCAATGACATTGTGATTGTCAGCCAGTCGGGCTTGTCTAGGACATCGGACTTCTTAGAAGTGGTTGAATCGGTCGCAGGCTCGGTTCTAAACCCCCTTGGTTCGGTCATCGATATCATTGGCGATATCTTTGGCAATTAAAGCTGTGCATCTCCCAAACGGTCACTGGTCATTGGTCATTTGTATTTGACCAATGACCATGACCAATGACTCCACTACCGCAAAAACTCCTCAATTCGGGGTGGCGCATTGGTTTGGCGTTGTTCGGGAAATCGGAGGTTAGTGGGGTTTGGGGTTCGTCGGGGATGATGTAGCGATCGCCCCAGCCAAAATTATCATCTTCCGGTCGCGATGGTGGCGGAGCAGTGTTGCCGGTGGGTAGCCCAACGGCGATCGCTTGATGAACTTGGGCATAGCGTTGCCCATCCGACGTGCTTTGAATGATCTGGCTGGCAAGTCGTTGCTGTCGCCGTGCCAATTGTTGTTCTAATTGGCGCAATTCGTTGACCGGGGTCAGCGTCGCCAAAAAAAACCACATCGTCAGTCGGGTCAAAGGTAACTCCTAATTTAGTTTGTTCGCGTTGCCAAGCTTCCTGGTATTGCCCATTGGCGGATACCTCCCAAAGATTTAACTGGGTCTGCCAACTGCCTTGGCGAACTTCCACAGGTTGGTACGCCAGGATTGAATAGGTGGATTCAGGATTGAGGGCGATCGAGGCTGGCTCAGCGGGGTTGAGATAGCGCACTGCCAAAACGACAAGGGTGGTGCGATCGGGCAGACTGGTCTTGCCTGATAAGTCAAATACCCCAGCTTGGTCGGCGGCAGACACAGTTATATCCAATCCCACACTCGCCGCAGAATTGAGTTGTTCGAGATTGAGTTGCTCCAACGACAACTGCCCTACTTGCAGTTGCTGAAGTTGCCGACAACTCGTCAAGCCAGCCAGCAGGGCAAGACTACTGAGTATGGCAAGAAACCGACAGGAACCACTCAATCGTTGAAGTGACCCTGGAAACAAGCGATCGTCAGCCATGATTTTGGTAATGCGAACACTGGGCATTCCTCTCTTCGTCGATCGACGGAGAATTCCGCCTAAACTTACCCGCTTGTTCAAATCTTCTTTATGGAATTATACCGATTCTCAGAAGTCAGGCTACCCACCATGCTTGGCAGGGGCGTGGCAATGCCATGCCTCTACTCCTAGAATTTACGCAAGCTTAGATTTATTTTATGTAAATTCTGGGATGGTTTTATATTTTCTTTATACAATTACCCTTAGAACGGTAGCAGTACCTTGCAACATTGACACTTTTGGTGCACCCTATTTGACATACCTACTCGCTAGTTCTACCGCTAGCTTGTCATAGCAACTAGTTGAGCAACGCATTCTCTAATTTCCAAGCATCTAACCGGAAGGCGTTGCAAAGTCAAGAATAATGAGTTGACTGAATTGATCAATGCAAATCAGGTGATGGCATTTAACCTCTCTTTATCGGTGCGATCGCCCCTATCTCGTTGTACTAGCAATGACATGACTACTTGAGGAGAAACTTCAGGCAACCCTGAGTAGCTCAATGACTCACTCAAGTTCAGCAATTTAGGCTAACCCAATTGATTGCAACCGATGCTCGGTGCTGCGGCATCGGGTCATCTCAGTTGCCTGCTCTGGCATCATCCCTATCGAGTACCCATGCAGTTTAATATCCCTACAACAAAGCTCGGCACATCGCTGTCGCCAAGAGCTGAGCGTTTAACCCGCCTATGGGTTCGTCTGACCGACCTCAATTCCTCCGCTTGGATTGGGGTAATTTGCCTTGGAACCTTGCAAACATTGGTAGAACCTGCACAGGCGATCGATCGCCCAGAGTTGCCACCCGACGTAGAGACGGAGCAAACCATCCCCAGTGAACCAGACACGGAGCAATCCGTTGATTTAGCAGATGAAGAATGGGCAGATGAGCACGAGGTTTCCCAGTTATCCGAGGTCGATACCAACGCGGTTGATGCTACCGAGGTTGATACTACCGAGGTTGACACTACCGAGGTTAATACCAACGAGGTTGTTCCCTCTAGTGCAACCGGAAGTGCGGCGTTGGTTAAAACCGCTGACACTGTTGAGTTGAAGATCCCGTTGATCGTGGATGAATCGACTGAATCAAATCGGGATGCCCTAGTAAAAAATAATACATCAAACTCCTTTGTTGTTGTCAGTAGTGAGCCAACCCAAACAGAAACTTTACAGTTGTCCCCGGTGGATTGGTCTACCCCGATCGCCTCAGAATTTAGCGGAACAGTGCCCCCGGTGGAACCGATCGCCCAAGCTCCAGAGGCGGATGCTGATAACGACCCCAACACTGCCACCTCAACCAGTGCTAGCGATTTGATTCAAACGCCGTTGGTTACAGTGCAGGGTGGGTATTTGCTTCAGGGCAGCGATTCCTCAGCGCGAGCGCGGATTACGGGAACCTATGCCTTTAGCTCAAATGTGTTGGTGGGGGCAACGGTGGATTTGACCACGGGAGATGCCTTCTCAGACTCGCGGCAGGAGGGGCTAAATCTAAATGAGTTGTATGTGGCAATTTCACCAGAGGGCGTACCGGGGCTGCGGTTCACCCTGGGGTTGTTGGATTTAACCTCCTACTTCGATCGCAATAGTTTTGCCAAAGACAGCCTCACCCACTTCTTCAACCCCGTCTTCCAAACCAATCCAGCCCTGGCAGCCACGGGGATTGCCTCGCGTCCCAGTGTGTTGGTGACGTGGAATGCCACGGATAATCTGGAAATCAAAGCGGCGGGGTTTTCGTCGAGTCGCGATTTGGGTGAGTTGGATTTGAATGGATTTGCCGGAGAAGTGGGATTGCGGTTTGGCAATTTTATTCTACGCGGCACTTACGTTACCAACGAAGATGCGGGACAAGAGGATGGCTTCCGAGAAATCTTCGGCATTTCCAGGGGTGACGATGATTTTGGTCTGTTGACGGGCGATCGCGAAGACGCCTTTGGCTTGAACGCAGAGTTGTTTATTCCAGAGTTAAATCTGGGCTTGTTTGGACGCTACGGGCGCTACGAGAACCGGGAGCTCGATCGCGGTGGCGACACCTTCAGTTTTGGCATGAACCTGCTGGATTTGTTCCTGCCCAACGATCGCTTGGGGCTGGGCTACGGACGGCAACTGTCGAACAACGACCTCAGGCAGGACGACGGAGACGAGGTGCCGGATGTATTGGAACTGTTTTACGACGTGCGCCTGACGCCAAACCTGCGCATGGGCGTGACGTTGCAGGAACGCAACGGATTTTCAGAAACGATTTTGGGCTTCCGAGTCCGCGCCGATTTCGACCTTTTGGGAGGGAGATAAATCCGATGAAATCTACGATCGATCAGTTCCTCAAAGCGGGTGGAGTCAGCCTGGTAGCGCTGTTGCTGGTGCTTAGCTTAAGCCATACCAGCCGTGCCCAAACCGCTTCCCCCAATGCGCCCAGCATCGTGCGGCAGGGCTACACCCTATTGCAACGGGGGTGGGTGGGCGATGCCATCGCCACCTTCCGTCAAGCCGTGCAACGCTATCCCCAATCCGTAGACGCGCAATTGGGCTTGGCGATCGCCTACCAGCGCCAGGGTGAGGACAGCAATGCTTGGCAAGCCTACCAACGGGTGTTGCAGCTCGATCCGGCAAATCGATCGGCGCTGTCAGCGGTGGGAACGCTGGGCGGCTATCGTCCAGAGTGGCAGCGCCAGGGAATTGCAGCGCTGACCCAGTTATTAGAACTGAATCCAGCCGACAATAGCGCACGGGCACAGCGGGCATTGCTCTATGGCTACCAGGGGCAGTTTCTAGAATCCCTGGCGGATTACGATGTGGTGTTGGCAGCTAATCCCACGCCAGAGGTAATGCTGGGTGCCGCCCAAATTTATAGTTTTAGCGGCAACTTTGCCCAATCAGTCGAGTGGTTCGATCGCTACCAAGCCACTGGCAATCGCATTCCAGTCAACGCCATTTCTGCCTATGCGTTGGCGTTGCAAGAAACTGGAAATCCCCAACAAGCGATCGCCCTATTAGAACCCCAATTAGCGTCCCTGACGACGTTGAATGATACAGCCTTGCAAGTGCGATCGGCATTAGCAGTAGCGTATCAGGCAAACGGGCAAACCCAAGCAGCCCTGGCGGTTTTGCAGCCGTTGCGCGATCGGGAAAATGCCGTTCTTCCCCTAGCACGGGCACTCAGCACCATTGGACGGGAAAGCGGCGACATGGGCTTGTATGACGAGGCGATCGACCTCTACCGCCAATCCCTTGCAGCCACCCCAAATCCTTCGGCTGGATTTCTCACAGAAGTGGCAGATGTACTGAGCGAATCGCCTAGTGCTCGAACCGAGGCATTGCAACTGTATGGACGGGCGATCGAACAACAACCCAGTAATCGTAGTTTGCAAGTGAAGCGATCGATCGTGGAATCCCAATTGGGTTGACTGAGTTGGCAACATTGGAATCCCAATTGCAGTCGGTATTGCAACCGTTGCCTGATTCACTGGCAGAACAACAGGCGATCGGGTCAGCCCTGCTGCGGCTCGATCCGCCTGCGGCAGGATTGCTACCAACCTATGAAGCCCTAGCCCCCGCCGTACCGTTCCTCAACTTCCGGGCGGCGCAGATCTACTTGCAGCAGGGGGATTTGACGGCAGCACGGCAGGCTCTAGCAGCTATCAAACGACGGCAGCGGATGATCTGGGAGCGACGTTGTTGTTGGCAGAAATCGAGCGGCGGGAAGGCAATCTGGCAAGCAGCATCGAGCGCTACGAAACCGTGCTTGCCAGCAATCCCACTCCCACCCTGTTGCAGAGTGCGGTGCGGGGGTTGGCGGGGATTCGCCTGTCCCAGGGGCAACCTGCCGAGGCGTTGGCACTGTACGATCGCCTGTTAGCAGCCAATCCTGATGATCCGATCGCCCAACTCGGTCGTGCCAGTGTCGCCTATCCGATGGAGCAAATTTCCGAAGCAGCGGCAGAGGCGGTACTGGCGGAGTGGTTAGCGGCAAATTCCCTCACCAATCCTCCCCCGGAACTGTTGAGTCTGGTGGGTGCATTGCCCCCCGATCCAGCCCGACTGGAATTGTACAATACCCTGCTGGCGATCGACCCCGATAATATTGGCGTCAATCGTCGCTGGGCACAGGTGCGGGCAACCGAGAACCCCCAAGAAGTGCTCGATCGGATTAACCAACTGGCAGCCCGCAATCCGGATGATATTGACGTCTACTTTGTCCAGGGGGAACTGGCACAGACGATCGGCGAATTGGAGTTGGCAGGACAGGCATACGATCGCATTCTGGTACAGCAACCCGATAACCCCGACGCCCTCTCTGCCTTGGCGGGAGTGCGGTTCCAGCAACGGCGCTATCCAGAGGCGGCACGGTTGTATCAGCGGGTGCTGAGCTTGCAGCCCGATGACCTGGAAACACGCCGGGCATTGGCAGAATTAAATGTGGCACAGGACAAGCCCTTACTGGCATTGGAGCAATTTCGCCAACTCCAACAAGCCTATGCAGCGGTAAATCGAGCGGATGCCCAGCTCGATCGACGAATTGAGGAATTAGAGTTTAACCTGTTGCGACGACGCGGGTTTCAACCCTATTGGGAGCGGTATTAGGGTGGCGATCGAGGGTGCATCTGCGGTCTACCGAATTAATCACACTGGATGCTGGCTATTTTCCAACTCTGAACTATGAAATTGCGCTTTTGCTTGCTCTTTGCCGTGGCGATCGCCACGGTTCTCCTGACTGGCACCACTGGGTTTGCCTCTCCGACCAATTCTCCATCTCCATCACCCACCGCACAAGTTTCTCCCGCTCCTACCTTTCCCCTACCT
The DNA here is from genome assembly GCA_012032525.1 of Leptolyngbyaceae cyanobacterium SL_7_1. Classification (GTDB taxonomy): domain Bacteria; phylum Cyanobacteriota; class Cyanobacteriia; order Elainellales; family Elainellaceae; genus JAAUSV01. Next base: position 29 of record JAAUSV010000130.1, on the reverse strand, counting down.
GCAAACTTGACCGCCCCAACGGTGGAACC
>JAAUSV010000129.1 GCA_012032525.1 Leptolyngbyaceae cyanobacterium SL_7_1 | reverse complement strand
GTTTCTGGAGTTGCCGTGGTGGGATAAGCCCGCCAACCGTGTTTGAGTTCTCGCTTTCCCTACGGCGAGACGATTACAGTTGAAAAATTGCAGCGCGTCGGTCGGGCAGAACGGTACTTGCGATCGCTGGGATTCCAGACCTTGCGAGTACGCTCTGAAGGCGACACTGCCCGCATCGAGCTACCCGCCGAGCAGATTAAGCAAGCCATGCTGGCGATCGATTTGCCTGCGCTGGTCTCGGCGTTCCAGTCCTATGGCTTCGTCTATGTCACCTTGGATCTAGAGGGCTTTCGTAGCGGTAAGCTCAATCAAGTTCTCCAAGTCGTTTAGCCGCCTTGATGGGGCAGACCCCCGGCTTCTTCGAGAAGCCGGGGGTCTTTGGGATATTCACCAATTAGGCGTTGGCTAACACGGGTTCTGGAGCACTCAAGTGCGGGTAGAGGGGGAACCGACTACACAGCGTCGCCACTCGTTGACGGCATTGGCTGGCGATCGCCTCGTCCTCTGGGTTGAGCAGCCGATCGGCGATCACATTGCCAATCTCGGTAAACTCTGTCGTCCCCATGCCGCGTGTGGTCATGGCGGGAGAGCCAAGCCGCAAGCCGCTGGTGACAAAGGGAGATTCGGGATCAAAGGGGGACGGTGTTTTTGTTGGCGGTGATGTGGACACCGCTCACCAGTTGGTCGGCTTGTTTGCCCGTCATGCCGATCGATCGCAGGTCTACCAGCATCACATGATTGTCTGTTCCGTCCGACACGATCTTGCAGCCCCGCTGTTGCAGTTGAGCCGCCATTGCTTGGGCATTTTGGATCACCTGCCCAGAGTAGGTTTTGAAGGCAGGTTGCAAAGCTTCCCCAAAGGCGACGGCTTTGGCGGCGATCACATGCTCTAGGGGTCCGCCCTGGTTGCCGGGGAATACGGCTTTGTCCAATTTCTTGCCCAACTCCGGATCGCGGGTGAGGATCAATCCCCCACGGGGTCCGCGCAGGGTTTTGTGGGTTGTGGTCGTCACCACATCGCAGTGGGGAATGGGGCTGGGGTGGTGCCCGGTGGCAACCAATCCGGCAATGTGGGCAATGTCGGCGAGGAGGTAAGCACCAATTTCATCGGCGATCGCCCGAAAGCGCTCAAACTGAATCACCCGCGAGTAGGCAGAATAGCCACAGATCAGCAACTTGGGACGATGCTGCACCGCTAATTCCCGCACTTGATCGTAGTCAATCTGCTCGGTTTTGGGACTGACGCCGTAGTGCTGCACTTTGAACCATTTACCGGACACATTCACGGGGGAACCGTGGGTCAGGTGCCCACCGTGGGATAGATCCATGCCCATGATCGTGTCTCCCGGCTCTAGCAGGGAGAGAAACACGGCAAAATTGGCTTGGGCACCAGAGTGGGGTTGGACATTGGCATGGGCAGCACCAAATAATTGCTTGGCCCGATCGATCGCCAACTGCTCAATTTCATCGACAAATTCACAGCCGCCGTAGTAGCGTTTTTTAGGCAAACCTTCGGCGTACTTGTTGGTGAGTACGGAACCTTGGGCGGCTAATACGGCGGGCGAAGTAAAGTTTTCACTGGCAATCAGTTCTAAATGATCCTGTTGACGATGCAACTCCTGCTGGATCAAATTCGCCACGATCGGATCGGTTTTCGTTAAAAAATCTTGATTGGTTTGAGCCACAACAGTCCCCTCAACTAGTCACGATGCTATTAGTCACGATGCTCTTAGTCACGATGCTACATGGTCAAGCTGCTACCTAACTCGATCGAGTGTCAGAGTCAGCTCCACAATTGCAAAACAATAATTGCAAAACAATTATCATACCGTCGTTTGGTGTCCTCTTCATTCTGACAAAGGATTCTCGGTGGCGGAAAAAACTAGAAGAACCTTAAGATTCCTCAGTGTCTAGGACTGACGTAGTTGCTGATTTGGGCGCGACGCGCCCCCCAAACTCCCCCCAGAATTGCAGGACGCCGCACGAAGCAAAGTTTTAGTCTTAATAAGAAGAATTTAGAGATTGGTTAACAAAACAGCAACTCCACCCTCAGCGGGTCGTTAAACTGGGGTCAGGTCTTTGTCAAGCTAATTAGAGCTGTGTTGCGTGGGGGTTTGTATGCTTGTGATGTTGATGGATGATTACCTGCTTGCTCCCCAGCGAGTTTGTCAAACCTGTCTGCTTGCCGATCGCAGTGGGCAACCCCGCTGGCAACAGGGACAACTGCGGTGTGGACGGATGCTGCAAAAGCTGGCGGACAGCCAACCGGATCAATACGAGTGTGAGATGGGGTTTCGCATTGCCAATATTGAGTAGCGCTGTGGGCGGTAGTTTTACTCCGAAAGCCACCCAAGATGGGTCGTTCACCTTCTTTTCTGACACCTTTGGCGAGGCGTTTCATAGTGACTTTGGTGCTCGACAAGAAGCGGAGACTAAGTTTATTCAACCCACTCAGTTGGAGCAAAAGGCAGGTCGATCGAGCGTGGCAATCCTGGATGTCTGCTATGGCTTGGGATACAACACGGCGGCGGCATTGGAGGCAATTTGGCAGGTCAATCCTGCTTGTCGAGTGCAGTGGATGGGGTTGGAATTGGATCAATCCGTGCCCAAGGCAGCGATCGCCCACCACCTGCTCCATCAGTGGAGTGACCCGATTCCCCACCTGCTTCAGCAACTGGCAGACACTGGGCAGGTGCAGAGCGATCGCCTCCATGCCACCCTATGGGTTGGGGATGCGCGGCAAACGATTCGATCGGTTCAGCAAGCGGGCTTTCGGGCGGATGCAATTTTCCTCGATCCCTTTTCGCCGCCCCGATGTCCCCAGTTGTGGACAGTGGAGTTTGTCAGGGAGCTTGCCCGATGCCTCCAGCCCGATGGGCGATTGGCAACCTACTCCTCTGCCGCATCCGTCCGAGCGGCGTTGCTAGTGAATCAGTTTTGCATTAGTTCTACCTACGGGGCGGGACGACGATCGCCCGGCACGATCGCCACCCTACAACCCGATGCCCTGCCACCGCTCTCTCAACGGCAATGGGAGCACCTGCACACCAGAGCCGCTGTGCCCTACCGCGACCCCAGCTTGGGCGATACTGCCGCTGCCATCCTAGAGCGACATTGCCGTGACCAATCCCTTTCCAGCTTAGAACCAACGTCCCGGTGGAAGCGACGCTGGAGCAAGTCAGTTTCTCAAGCCAGGTGAGGGAATTTTCAGCAATTTGTCAAGGGTGAAATTCCCTATCTGGCGATCGATGAGAGTTGGGGTTGGGTTGGATAGGATTAAGGAAGAGATACGACCCCACTTCTCCTCAGCTACAACTATGAATGGTAATCTGCGCGTCGGTAATCTATTGGCATTCCGTTTTACATCAACTTCTCCTGGTTTCTGGTGCTGGGCTTGGTGACGTGGAGCAACCGTGGCTGGCTCGCCTACCACTTTCCAGAGTTGGGAGGAGCGACCTGGCTCCTAGGATTGGTGACGGCATTGCTGCTGTTTGCCTCCGTGCTAGCCCACGAGTTGGGACATAGTTTTGTAGCGCTGCAACAGGGGATTGAGGTGAAGTCGATTACCCTGTTCATTTTTGGTGGACTCGCCGCGCTGGGGGAAGAATCAAAAACACCGGGGGATGCCTTTTAAGGTGGCGATCGCCGGTCCACTGGTCAGCTTTACCCTGTGTGGCATTTTGGCAGCCCTGTGGTTCTATGGCAATGCCCCGGAGCCGTTGACTCAGATTGTGGGACTGCTTGCCTATATCAATCTGATGCTGGGCACGTTTAACCTGATTCCCGGCTTACCGTTGGATGGTGGGAATGTGTTGAAGGCGATCGTTTGGAAGATTACAGGCAAACCCTACAAAGGGGTGGCGTTTGCCAGTCGGGTTGGACAGGTATTTGGTTGGGCAGGCGTGTTGCTGGGGGTTGCCTCCATTCTAGATATCACCAGCTTTGGCAGTGTGTGGACGCTGCTGATTGGTTGGTTTTTGTGCGCAACGCGGGGTTGTCGATCCAGTCGGCACGGGTGCAGGAACAGTTGAGCGATCGCACCGCCGCCGATGCGGTCATTCCCAATAGCCCGGTGATCGCTGCCAACTATTCGCTGCGAGAGTTTGCCAATACCTACATCATTGGCAGCGACATCAAGTGGCAAAAATTTTTGGTGACGGACGATGCAGGTAAGTTGATCGGGGAAGTCTCGGTGGACGATCTAAAAACCGTGCCCACAAACGAGTGGTGGGATGTGCAGGTCTCCGCGTTGACCAAACCCCTAGAGCAGGTCTCAACGATCGCGGCAGACAAGCCGCTGCTAGAGGTGATTCGCCTGCTGGATGAGCAGTCGTCACCAACGCTGGCGGTCGTACAGTCAGATGGAGTGGTGTTGGGTTTGTTAGAGAAGAACTCCATCCTGCAACTACTCCAGCCATCGTCTGCTACTTGATTATCTACTACTTAATCATTGGGAGTGTGCCTGGAAAAGACGTAGATCCGTTGAGTCTCCAACGCCTGACAAACCTCCGAGGGCTTGAGGGCGTCGATCGCCGGATTCAAGGAAAAGATCTGTCGATCGAGTTGTACTTGCAACGCCAGCATTGGGTCACTGCCGGGAGACACCAAAAACTCTAATTGCCGCACCGATTGCCAGGTAGCTAGCTGGTCAAGCACCCGTCCAAGCGCTTGCACACAGGGATGCTGGGGGTTGCGATACCAATCGGGAGCCACCCCCAGGGGTTGGTCAAAGCCCAGATGGAACACGAGGGAGGACTCGAATAGGGCGATCGCCACAGGACGTGCTTCCTCCTGCAACAACAGGGCTTGGCTCTCCGCCAAATGCCGAATCTTTTCCAACCGCTCGTAGCGGGCAGCGGCGGATTTCAGCGGTTCTTGCCATTGGATGGCGATCGTCATTAAATAGGTTCTTAGCAACAAGTGCCCCAGTTTTTCGGCTTTGGTGGCGAGGTAGTCGGCGTTGTAGGACGTGGCTTCGATCAGCAGGGGAACGCGATCGACCATCTCCAAGCCGTAGCCTTTTAATCCGGCAATTTTGCGGGGGTTGTTGGTGATCAGGCGAAACTGCTGCACCCCAATATCGTTGAGGATTTGTGCCCCCATGCCGTAGTTGCGCTGGTCAGCCTGGAAGCCCAACCGTTCATTGGCTTCTACCGTGTCTAATCCCATATCTTGCAGCGAGTAGGCTTTGAGCTTGTTTACCAAACCAATGCCCCTGCCTTCCTGCCGCAGGTAGACCACGACTCCGGCATCGGCATTTTCGATCATCTTGAGGGCGGCTTGCAGTTGCATTCGGCAATCGCAGCGCAGGGAACCCAGGGCGTCCCCAGTCAAACACTCGGAGTGAACCCGCACCATCACTGGAGTGGTTTGAAACGTGGTGGGATCGCCCTTGACGATCGCCAAATGCTCGGAATTATCCAATAGGTTGCGGTAGCCGTAAACTTTGAAGTGACCAAACTCTGTAGGTAGATCGGCGATCGCTTCACGTTGCACAAAGCGCTCGTGTTGCAAGCGATAGCTAATCAGGTCGGCAATGCTGATAATTTTTTAGCTTGTGGTGGCGGGCGTATTCAATCAGCTCCGGCAATCGCGCCATTGAGCCATCGGGGTTTTGAATCTCGCAGATGATCGAGGCGGGGTACAACCCGGCTAACTGTGCCAAATCAACCCCGGCTTCGGTGTGTCCTGCCCGTTTCAATACGCCCCCCTGCCGTGCCCGCAGCGGAAAAATGTGACCGGGGCGGCGCAGGTCATTGGGCTGGCTCTTGGGATTAATGGCAATTTGAATTGTTTTCGCCCGATCCTCCGCCGAAATCCCCGTTGTCACCCCCAGATGCAAGGCTCCATCAATACTGACGGTAAAGGCGGTTTGTTCGTTACTATCTTCAAAGGTGCGATGGCTGACCATCAACGGCAGATCGAGTTGGTCAAGGCGATCGCCCGTCATCGCCAGACAGATCAAACCCCGTGCCTCCACCGCCATGAAATTAATCATATCGGGGGTGGCAAACTGGGCAGCGCCAACGAGGTCGCCTTCGTTTTCACGGTTTTCGTCGTCTACTACCACAATCATTCGCCCAAATTTGAGTTCGTCGAGGGCAGTGTCGATCGAGTCAAACTGAAATGGCGCGTTGGAGGACGTGATGCGTTGGTTGTCGTTTGGGTGAAGCGGTTCCACAGGAGGTAGGGTGTGAAGTTTTTTGAAGAGGTCTTAGTTCAAATTGTAGCTTTTCTGCATTGACAGTAGACGGCGGACAGCAGGCGGTGAGTAGTCGGCGAGTAGGCGATAGACAGTGAAGTCCGATAGCCATGTAACCGCCGATCCGTTCAGTAGGATTTGGTACTACAATTCAGCATATTTGACGGGGTGGAATGTAGGGTCAGTTAGCGCAGTCTTATTACATTTTGGAAAGGTCAAGCATCATGGGTGATTCACAACGGGTATCAGTGGGAATTGTTGGAGCATCGGGCTATGGCGGCGTGCAACTTGCCCGACTGCTGCTCGACCACCCCAAGCTTGAGCTAGCGTATCTAGGCGGCGATAGTAGTGCGGGGAAAGCCTTTGGCGAACTCTATCCCCATTTGGCTCACCAATTTCCCCAGTCGATCGAGCCGATCGATTTAGAACAAATTGCCGATCGCTGTCAAGCGGTCTTCCTCTCTCTGCCCAATGGCATTGCCCACACAATGGCTCCGACGCTGCTAAAGCGGGGCTGTAAGGTGCTGGATCTATCAGCAGATTACCGCTTTTTCAATCTCGACACCTATCTGGCTTGGTACGGCGGGGAGCGGCACGATCAGGAGATTGCCAAAACCGCCGTGTATGGCTTGCCAGAGTTGTATCGCGATCGGATTGCCGAAGCCCAACTCGTTGGTTGCCCCGGTTGCCACTGCACCGCCAGCCTATTGGCACTCTCTCCCCTGCTCAAGCAGGGCTTGATTATTCCCGAAACCGCCATTATTGACTCCAAGACAGGAACTTCTGGGGGCGGACGGCAGGCAAAAATGAACATGCTGCTGGCAGAGGCAGACCAATCGGTGGGAGCCTACAACGTTGCCCGCCATCGCCACACCCCAGAAATCGAACAGATTTGCAGCGATCTCGCTGGGCACGAAGTGCTGGTGCAGTTTACCCCCTACCTGATGCCGATGGTGCGGGGAATTCTCGCTACGGTCTATGCCACCCTGCGCGATCCGGGGTTGGTGCGAGACGATCTACTCACCATCTACCAGCCTTTTACCGCAACTCCCCCTGCGTCCGCATTCTCCCCAGTGGCGTCTATCCCCAAACCAAATGGGCAAGTGGGACGAATCTAGGCTACATCGGCATTGAGGTCGATCCGCGCACCGATCGGGTGATTGTGATTTCGGCGATCGACAACTTGATGAAGGGGCAGGCAGGGCAAGCCATCCAATGTCTCAACTTGATGATGGGCTGGGAGGAAACCCTGGGACTGCCCAAACTCAGCTTTTATCCCTAGAAGTCACTGGCTGCTCCCTCAATCAACTTGAGTCGTGTTAATGAACCGAATCAAACTTCGCATGAATTTACCTGTGGCTGGAGCAGGTAATAGGCGCGACCACTCGCCTACCTCTGCAAATCTACAATGATGGAGGGTGTGAATAATTGTCTCAATCCCTTGTTTAGATCCAATCACTAGAATCTGCACAGGTTCTCGATCGTGCTCAGGAGTTGGAACTAATTGGGAAGTTGGCATATCGTCTGATTCATCGCACGATACTAGGAAGCATTTAATCATGTGATTTGCGTAGTTGCTAATTGTCATCTACGCCAGCATACAGCATTCACCATTAGATGACAATTAGCAACGTTTACTGAATAATCACTCTCTGACACAATCGGGGCATGGGAAAAGCAGGTAAAGCCCTTAGACAAGTGTTGGAGACTTACGGTATTAGTCAATATCAACTCGCCGTAACAATGCAAATCGATCGCTCAAACGTTAGCCGCTGGGTCAGTGAGGAGCGTGATCCCTCGGCTGAGGCGGTTGCTGAGGTCAACGCCGCTCTTAAACAAATCAATCCCGATGCTGCCAGCACCTTCATTCGGCTTTACCTTGGTAGTGATGACTAGGTACGTAGTCGATTTCATAGAAACCACAAAAAGATGTCTAACCCGGCTGTGTTTCTCGATCGCGATGGTGTGCTCAACATTGAAGCAGGCTACATCCACCAGGTTGAAGACCTCCACCTCCTTCCCGGTGCGGCTCAAGCGGTGCGGCGGTTAAACGAACTGGGGTTATTTTGTTGCCTCGTCTCCAATCAATCGGGACCAGCGCGGGGCTATTACTCCGATCGCCACGTGGACGCCCTGCACGATCGCCTCTGTCACCTGCTCGACACTGAAGCCCACGCCAAACTCGACGCCCTCTACTATTGCCCCACCCTCAGCCCCCCAGAGGGCGGCGTTGATCCAGCTTTCACCCGCTGGTCTACGTGGCGCAAACCCAACACAGGAATGCTAGTGGCGGCGGCGTGGGAGCACGATCTCGATCTGAGCCGCAGTTTTATGGTGGGGGACAAGGCAACGGATGTGGACTTGGCACACAACGCGGGATGTGTGGGGATTTTGGTGCAGACGGGGTATGGCGATCGCGTCCTTCAAGGAGCCTACCAACACCAAACCCAGCCCGATCACATTGCCCCCGATCTGCTAAGGGCAGTGCAGTGGATTGAGCAATCAATGGTTTGGACTTAACGCAGTGTGCGCATTCCTCTAATGCCTTGTGGGGTGGGCATCCTGCCCGCCTAGACTGGACGGGCAAGATGCCCATCTCACAAGAAAATGAGCATTTCAGCCACCAATAGGCACATCATGTTACTTAGGAACGCGCCAATAGATCAAACAGCCCGTCATCCAATTCGTAACCCAACATTTGCGCCATAAACTTCAACTTGGTGCGCCCTTCGATGCCCTGCTGTTGCATCCAATCGGAGAGAACGAAGATTTTTTGCATGACAAACAACTCTAGCGCCTCTGGATTGTATTGAATCCCCTCCACCGCGCTAAATTGGTGGGGCACCAGCATGGCAACGTAGCGAGCCAGTTCCACTTCCCAGTACTAAACCGATCGCAACCAGGGATAGCGGGCATCGAGGCGGACAAACCACAGCCGCACTTCTGGAATTTCGGACAGTTCCCTCGGATCACCCGGCTCCTGCGGGTAATCAATCTCAAACCGTAGTTGCAGCCCTGACGGGGGAGCATCGGCGGAAGTCAGCCATTCGCCCGATCGCCCCTGTTTGTCAAGCACTTGCTCTACGGGAGACAGGTTGAGTTGGTCAATGTCGCTAGCCGTGAGTTTGATAGAAGTCATCACAGTTAAATGAATAAATTAGTAGACTTGCCCTAAACAAGCTAACTATAAGCCACTCATCTAAGCGTAAACCCACAGGGAAGCATTCCGTCAACCATCAGGTTCCACCATTACCTTGGTCGCTTTGGTTTGATGCTCTTCCACTCGGCGTTCGTACCAATTCATCAATGGGGTGGCTGTAATCCCATGAATCAACACCGACAAGACAACCGTGGAATAAACAATCCACCCCAACTGAGCAGCCAGATCACCAGTCAACCCATGCCCAAAGGCGTAGGACAGGTAGTAGATCGAACCCACCCCACGAATACCAAACCAGCCAAATAGCAAGCGAGTCATGGGATGAAAGGGATTGCCCGATCGCAAGGTTGCCGTACTCAACCACGCTCCTAACGGGCGAATCACAAAGAATAACGTCCCGGCGGTCAACAGCGTGGCTCCCGCAAAAGTGAGAATAGGCTCAACCCGCAGCAACGTGCCAATCAACAAAATCGTTCCGACTTCCAGCAATTTCTCTAGCCGTTCGGTAAACTCCTGCTGAGAGGATTGTTCTTCCGGGTAGCGACACTTGCGGCGAATCGTCAGTCCGGCAACAAACACCGCTAGAAATCCATAGCCATTTACCAGCTCGGTCGAGGCGTAGGTCAGCAGGATGATCGCCAAGGCAATCAAATCCTCCATTGTTTCCTGTACTTCTACCTCAGCTTTTTGAAAGCGTTGCCGCAACCAAACGATCCCGCGTGACACCCCATAGCCCATGACCATGCCCGCGATAATCCCCCAAATTAAATCGATCGCCACCCATTGCTTAAACCAGTTGTCGAGATTGGGGTCTTCCAACCAATACAAGCCAAAGTAGACGAATGGAAACGCCAAGGCATCGTTCAAACCCCCTTCGGAGGTCAAGCCAAAGCGCAATTCGTCGCGATCGTTGGTGTGGGCGATCTGCACCTCCGATGCCAACACCGGATCAGTCGGTGCCAGGATACCTCCCAATAGCACCGAGGCTGCCCAACTCAGTCCCAAGCCATAGTGAGCCACGATCGCCACTGCAAAAATGCAGAAAGGCATGAGCAATCCGATCAACCGAATCGTTGAATTCCAACGAGTCAGGGTAAATCGGCGATTCATTTTCAGTCCGCAGTTGTAGAGCGAGACCAGCACAATAAACTCGGTCAAGCGTTCCAGGAACTCTGTTTCTGGATTTAGTTGAACCAAGTTCACTCCATAGGGTCCAAGCACCAGCCCCACCACCAAGTAGATCAGGGCATAGGAGAGTGGCAGTCGCTCAATCCAACCCGACCCTAGGGTTACAGCCAATAGCAATAATCCAATAATCAGCAGATCAAGAATATAAATACTCATTAATGTACGAAGGCTATAGCAGTTTCATAGAGGGGACGATAACCCACAGCATGAGTTGCGTTTGAGCTATTAGTACGCTAGAGGATGGGGGGTGCGATCGCACCTACCCGAAGAACTATTTCGGCAAAGCAAAATCATCTTGCAGACGGAGGAAACTGTATCAACAGTCACAACTTTGGAAGGATGAGTCTCCCGGACTAATTTCGATATAACAGACAGGTGGAGTTTGAGGCATCAACCATGCAAACACTTGAAACTTCCCTCCTGAAAGAACAAGTTCATCAACTCGCCGAGGAAGCCTTCCAACGAAAGCTAATCTCCGGTTATGGGGACGGTGAATATCGGGGTGGATATCAAATTGTTTTAGATGGTAAGCCACGCCATTTCTCTCTTAGCTACGCCTATGAGTTTCTTAGGAAATTAATGGTGAGTTATCAGTAGGGCAATTTGGGGGCGATCGTCCGCGATCGCCCTGTTATATACAACGTTATGATTCAACGAGGGTATGTATGGGGTTGGATGAGAACCACGGTCAGCTCGTGATTATTGGCGGCGCTGAGGACAAAGAGGGGGATTGTACGATCCTTCGCGAATTTGTTCGTCGGGCGGGCGGAGTGCAAGCGCGGATTGTGGTGATGACGGTGGCAACGGGGCTTCCGGGAGAAGTTGGTGAAGACTATATCCGAGTATTCAATCGTCTGGGCGTTGAAGATGTGCGGGTGGTGGATACGGCTCGTCGTGAAGATGCCAGTGATCCCAAAGCGATCGAAGCCGTCCAGCAAGCCACGGGCGTGTTCTTCACGGGCGGCAACCAAGCGCGAATCACAGAATGTATTAAGGATACTGAACTGGATGCAGTGCTCCATCAACAGTTTTCCCAAGGCGTCGTGATTGCCGGAACCAGCGCGGGTGCCGCCATGATGCCCGATATGATGATTGTTGAAGGCGACTCGGAAACCAACCCCCGCATGGAAGTGGTGAATATGGATCGGGGCATGGGCTTTTTGCCCGGTGTGGTGATCGACCAGCACTTTGCTCAGCGGGGACGGTTGGGACGCTTGCTCTCTGCCGTAGCACAGCAACCGGTGGTGCTAGGGTTTGGGATTGATGAGAATACGGCGATCGCCGTCAATGGCAACACCATTGAAGTGATCGGCGAAGGCGCAATCACGGTGATTGATGTGGCAAATCTCTCCCATTGCAACATTGAAGAGATTCTCAAGGATGAACCGCTGGCTCTATGCGGCGCGAAGTTGCATATTCTTCCCCACGGTTATCACTTTGATTTAGAAAAGCGATCGCCAATTCTTCAGCTAAACGCATAGACCGAATTATCGACTGCAACAGACCCCCGGCTTTTTCAGAA
>JAAUSV010000128.1 GCA_012032525.1 Leptolyngbyaceae cyanobacterium SL_7_1 | reverse complement strand
CGCCACGATCATTGGGCTGGGGTTATCGGGCATTGCCTTCAGTGGGTCTGATATTGGGGGCTTTCAGGGAAATCCTACACCAGAACTCTACGTCCGCTGGTTTCAGTGCGCCAGTTTTGTCATGTTCTGTCGCACCCACTCCTCCAACAGCGTCGAACATCGCAGCCCGTGGACGTACGGAGAACCCAGTGTCAGTATCATTCGCCAGTTCCTCCAGCTCCGCTATCGCCTGTTGCCCTACCTCTACACCCTGTCCTGGGAAGCGACCCAAACCGGATACCCTCCGGTACGTCCGGTGTTTTGGGCAGATCCCACCGATGCGGCATTGTGGGATGTGGAGGATGCCTTTTTACTTGGAGATGCCCTGCTGGTTTGCCCGGTGGTGGAGGCAGGGGGGCGATCGCGCTCCATCACCCTACCCAAGGGGCACTGGTACAACTATTGGGATGACACCTTACTCATGGGCGCAACGACAGTATCGCTGGACGCTCCCCTAGAGCAGATACCGCTGCTGGTCAAGGCGGGAACCGCATTGCCAATGGAGGAGGATAACCACCTGACGCTGCATCTCTACCCTGCCACTGCTCCCAGCCAAACCACCCTCTACAGCGACGCAGGCGATGGCGATGGAGCCATGCGGCTCGATCGATTCCATGTCCATCGGCAGGATCAGGGCATGGCGATCGAGTGGCACTCTGAAGGCGAGTTTGCCTTTCCCTACACGGGGGTAACGCTGCAATTACACGCAGGCGAGTTGTTACAAGCCTGGGTCGATGATCGAGAAGTTGAGTGTAAAGAAAATCGGGTGGGGTGCGATCGCCCCTTCCATCGCGCTCATTTAAGGATGAAGCATGAGGGATGAATGCAAACAAGGGAGACAGATATAACCCACCTCCCTTGTTGATTAGTATTGATTAGCTTCAAAATGCCTTCATTCTCTAGCTAGTCGCCAATTGCTAATTAACCAAATCGCCCACTGACGTAGTCCTGGGTTGCTTCCATCTGAGGACTGTTAAAGATGGTTTGCGTGGGTGCGTATTCCACCAAGTACCCCTGCTTACCACCTTTTTCAGTGGGTTCAGCATTGAAGAAGGCAGTCATGTCGGAGACACGGGTTGCCTGCTGCATATTGTGGGTAACAATGATGATGGTGTAGCGCTCTTTTAGCTCTTGCATCAGCTCTTCCACACTGCGAGTGGAGATCGGATCAAGCGCTGAACAGGGTTCGTCCATCAACAGGACTTGGGGTTCGATCGCGATCGCCCGGGCAATGCACAACCGCTGTTGCTGACCACCAGAGATGGAGAGACCACTCTCCTTCAGCTTGTCCTTGACCTCATCCCAAATCGCAGCCGCCCGCAGCGATCGCTCTACCAATTCATCCATATCTCCCTTGTAGCCGTTGATTCGAGCACCAAAGGCAATGTTTTCGTAGATGGATTTGGGGAAGGGGTTGGGCTTTTGGAACACCATGCCAATGTTGCGGCGTAGATCGATCGGGTCAACGCCTTTGTCATAGATGTCCACGCCACGATAGGTGATCCGTCCTTTGATATGGGCACTGGGGATCAAATCATTCAAGCGATTAAAGCACCGAAGAACAGTACTCTTACCACAACCGGAAGGACCAATGAAGGCGGTAATTTTGCGTTCTGGGATATCCAGAGTCACATCGCGCACCGCTTGAAAGGAGCCGTAATAATAATCGGTGTTATCGACATAAAAGGCAGTGCCTGTGCCAACTGCCGGAGAGTTAGTTTGCATGGAGGATTGCTCCTGGGGTATAGAACGAATAGCGATGTTGGGACAGTAAAATTCCTAACGTTCTGACTGGAACTTATTACGCAAGAAGATAGCTCCCGCATTCATCGTCAACAGCAATACCATCAGCACAATAATGGCAGCGGCGGCGTTGGCATGGAATGCGGCTTGAGGTCTTGAAGTCCAGTTGAAGATTTGAATGGGTAGGGCAGTAAACGAATCCTTTAAGTTGGTGGGCAAGAAAGGAACGAAGGTAGCTGCACCAATTACAATTAGCGGCGCGGTTTCCCCGATCGCCCGTGACAGCGCCAAGATGGTTCCAGTCAAGATACCTGGCAGAGCGAGAGGCAAGACATGTTCCCAAATCACTTGCCAACGGGTAGAACCTAGGGCAAAACCCGCCAACCGCAAGCTATCGGGGACTGCTTTCATTGCTTCGCGGGTTGCTACAATGATGACTGGTAGAATCAACAAAGCCAGTGTCAACCCTGCCGACACCACACTTCGACCACCCGTAACGTTGAATAGCAGATCGACAAAAACGGTCAGCCCAAGTAAGCCATAGATGATGGACGGAACGGCTGCCAAGTTACCGATATTAACTTCTACAAATTTGGAGAACCAGGAATCGCCGCCAAATTCTTGTAGAAAAATCCCAGTGCCTACTCCCAAAGGGAAAGCTGCTAGCGCAGTAATAATCAGAAGTAAAATGCTTCCCACCAGGGCAGATAGTACTCCAGCGCGATCGGCACTACGAGAGGGGAAACTGTTGATGAAGCTAGGAAAGTTCTGCAACAAGCGCCCTAAACCGTCAACCAGGATATCGAATACCAAAAAACCGAGGACAACCAGTCCAGCCAGGGTAGCGATCAGAGCAGCAATTCTAAAAATTTTGTCTTGCTGATAACGACCGGCTAGGTTGGAGTCAAAACCGCTTGCCGAGTCGCTGATTTGATTGAGATCTTTGGAGGAATCGGCGGTTGTCATTCGTATTTCTCCTGGAAACGACGTACAAACCAGAAGCTAAAAATATTTAGCACCAGAGTAATCAGAAATAGAGTCATTCCTACAGCAAATAGACTCTTATATTTAATTGTTCCGACTGCCACGTCTCCTCCAGAAACTTGCACCATGAAGGCAGTCATCGTAGCGATCGGCACACGCGGGTCCAGCGTTAGCGTCGGGTTTTGACCTGCTGCCAAGGTAACGATCATCGTTTCACCAACAGCGCGAGCCACTCCCAAAATAATCGATGCCACAATGCCAGAAAGTCCGGCTCGCAAAACGACGTTTGTAATCGTTTCTCGCTTTGTTGCTCCCAGCGCATAGGCTCCCTGCCGTAAGCTCTGAGGCACCGCATAGATAGCATCTTCACTGAGGGAGGCAATGGTGGGTAGAATGGCGAAACCCAAAATTAGCCCCGCACTCAACCCGTTAAACGTTTGTAACCCTGGAACAAATAACCGTAGGATCGGCGTGACCGCTAGCAAAGCAAAATAACCAAACACCACCGTTGGCACCCCTGCCAAAATTTCCAGAATTGGCTTCAACCAACCCCGCACTTGGCGAGAGGCATACTCGCTCAAGAAGATCGCTGCCATGAGTCCGAGTGGAACGGCGACGAGTAGAGCAACTACGGACGTGAGCAGGGTCGCACTAATAAGAACAAAAATGCCGTATTGCGGGTTGGTGAACAACGGCGTCCACTGGCGATCGAACAGGAAGTTCTGGATTGGAACTTCCTTGAAAACTCATACGTCTCAAAAATCAACGTGGCAATGATCCCAAGCGTTGTAAAAATAGACAACACGGCAAACGAGCCGAAAAGGTACTTGATGACTTTTTCGACCATTTGGCTGCGGGAACGGTGGGATTGCCATTGCGACGACTTTTCCGCAAAGGGGAGAGGACTATCAACCATGTTGGCAAACCTTACTCTACTAACCGCGTTGAGCTAATTGGATGACTAACCCAACGGCTTGATCAATCGACTTGGAAACTCTTAAGCTCACGTCCAGAGGCGGTCATTACAGCCTCTGGACGTGGGTTTTTGGAACTAGTTGAACAACACCTAACATTCCTTGCAAGCGGTAAGATGGCTGCTGTTAGGAGCCTACCTCCAGCTTGGCAAAGCGTTCTTCTAGGGACAATTACTCAACAAACGTGCCAGTTTCGCCTTTGTCAAAGCGATCCTTGGAGGCTTGATAGAGTTCCTCGGAGAGGGGAACGTAGCCCGTTTCTTCAACTAAGCCGCCGTTAGCAGGGTCGAGGTAGAAGTCCACAAACGCTTTGACTTCGGGGCGTTCCTCCGCTGCTTGCTTGCTGGCATAGATGAACAAGGGGCGAGACAAGGGGGCGTAGGTTCCGTTCAACACGTTCTCTTGCGTCGGCTCAACACAGCCTTCGCCACCATCGATCTGAATCGACTTGAGGCTGTCCTGGTTTTCGATGTAGTAGGCATAGCCAAAGTAAGCCAAAGCATTGACATCGCCTGTGACACCCTGTACGAGCACGTTGTCATCTTCGCTAGCCGTGTAGTCTCCACGGCTTGCACCCTCTTCTCCATTCACCGTGTCGGTGAAGTAGTCAAATGTACCAGAGTCGGTTCCAGGTCCATAGAGCGCCAAGGGTGCATCGGGGAAGTCGGGGCGAACTTGGTTCCAGTTAGAAACCGTTCCTTGAGCTTCAGGTGCCCAGATGGTGTTGAGTTCTTCGATCGTCATGCACTCTGCCCAATCGTTTTCAGGATTGACCACAACGGTGAGTGCATCTGTGGCAACGGGAATTTCGATTACTTCAATGCCAGCTGCTTCACACTTAGCCAGTTCCTCTTCGCTGATGGGGCGGGAGGCGTTAGAAACTTGAGTTTCACCCGCGCAGAACTTTTCAAAGCCGCCGCCAGTACCAGATGTACCCACAGTCACCCGCACACCAGGGTTGGCTGCCATGAATTCTTCAGCCATCGCTTCGCTGACCGGGAAAACGGTGCTAGAGCCATCGACACTAATGCTACCGCTGAGATCGGAGGCGGCTTCGCCACCAGCGGCTTCAGTTTCAGCACCTTCGGGAGCGGCAGCATCAGGCGCTTCGGTGGTAGGAGCGCCACAGGCAGCCAGACCACCCAAAAGGGCAACCAAGGAGAGAGTTAACGCTAGACGAGTTGAACGGTTCTTGAACTTCATAAATCCTCTGTTGTCGCTATCTTGACGGTACTTTTACACAGCGTTTTCTGTTGCAGGATACAACTTGAGAGTAAAGCAGAGGTTAAGAAA
The DNA here is from genome assembly GCA_012032525.1 of Leptolyngbyaceae cyanobacterium SL_7_1. Taxonomy (GTDB): domain Bacteria; phylum Cyanobacteriota; class Cyanobacteriia; order Elainellales; family Elainellaceae; genus JAAUSV01. The sequence continues at coordinate 7,088 of JAAUSV010000128.1, read as the reverse complement.
AACGTGTCGATCTGAACGATCGAGCCGCTAAGCCCCATGCCTCCTACGCTATATGCCTTTAGAAGGAAATCTTACGATTTTATTTAGTTCGTTTTGACGATCAAATAGCCCCGTAAATTTCCCACACAAACATCAGATCGATGTCACCATACAAATAGATAGGCGCTGATGTGGAAAAATGCTGACAGTCCTCTATCAGGACTGTTGACCCTGAGATGATTACTAAATCAATGTACTACGTAATTTACGATGGCAATTGCAATCTCTGCGTCAATTTAGTGCGGCTGCTAGAGCAACTCGATCGCGGCGATCGCTTCCGCTATGCTCCCATGCAAGACGAAGCCACCTTGCAGCAATTTGGTGTTACTCCACACGATTGCGAATTAGGCATGATTCTGATCAATGCCGAGCAGCCTAGCCAGCGTTGGCAAGGTAGTGCCGCCGCTGAGGAAATCGGACGCTTGTTGCCTCTAGGACATCTGTTTGTGGATGCTTATCGCGCCCTCCCCGGTGTGAAATGGGCGGGCGATCGGGTCTATGAACAAGTTCGGGACAACCGCTACGCCCTGTTTGGTAAGCGGGACACAACCTATCAGTCGCGCTACCCTGGCTGTGATACGGGGGGGTGTTTTGAAGGATGAAAGAGCAAGGGAGACGGGTGAAAGGGGAGGGAGGGGTTTCTTGGGAAGGTGATCGGTGCTATGAATGAGAAGAATTTTAAGGCTGTTGATCGCCCATGTTACAACTCGCTGTACTAAGACGCCTGATCCAGCGCGATCTACTCTTCTGTCTACTAATCTGGTTTGGGTTGGAGTTGCTCTGTTTTGGTATTTTGCCACTGCTAAAAATCATTCAATTTGATCAGTCGAGCGACTGGTTTGCCCTCAGTGTGGCTCTGGGGCTGTTGGGGATTTTGTGTTTTGTGGCAAGTTCATACATCACGCTGACCACTGGCGATCGCCGCAAACGATCGCATCGCTCCCTGCAATGGCTGACGGGTAGGGCAATGGCTTGGCTTGGTTTGGCAGGCATTGCCTTTCCGCTGCTTGTGATCAGCGAGCGGATTGTCAGCGGTATTTTTGACCGATTGATGGCTTAGGTGGGGGTGTTGGGGCAGTCAGGTTGGCTCCGGTGGCAGGGTTGAAGACCAACGCTTGGGATAGGTCGAGTTGGAGGGGGAGACGATCGCCCACCCGCACATGGGTTTGGGGAGCGGCTTGCAGCGCAACGAGGGTATCTGTGTCGGGGAGCGTCCCACGAATCAGGGTTTCCCGCCCCAATGGTTCTACGACCGTCACTACAATTTCCAGATCAGCATGATCGGAGGCAACATGAACGTTTTCTGGACGGATTCCTAAGTTAAATCGATCGCCTTGCTTGGCAGGCAAGCGCTTCAGCGGTTCGATCAAACCAGCGATCGGGTGTTCTCCCACCAAGGCGGTATTTGCCTCAAAGCGAATGGGCAAAATATTCATCGGCGGACTTCCCAAAAAGGTTGCCACCATTTGATTGGTTGGGTGGGCATAGATTTCTTGAGGGGTGGCAATCTGTTGAATCTGACCCCGATCGAGCACGACAATCCGATCGGCGAGGGTCATGGCTTCGACTTGATCATGGGTGACATAGATGGTTGTGATCCCCAAGGTGTGATGCAGTTGTTTCAACTCTGCCCGCGTATCGTCGCGCAACTGGGCATCCAAATTGGACAGTGGCTCGTCTAGCAGAAACACCTGCGGTTGCCGGGCGATCGCCCGTCCCAACGCCACCCGCTGTTGTTGCCCACCGGAGAGCTGGCGGGGTTTGCGATCGAGCAGATGGCTGATCCCCAAGGACTTGGCTACGAGTTGAATCCGGGCTTGATGGTAGATCGCTCGGTGCGGCGCATTTTTAACCCAAAGGCAAGATTCTCTGCCACCGTCATGTGCGGATAGAGGGCGTAGTTTTGAAACACCATCGCCACGTCGCGATCGCGGGCAGGGATGCCATTCACCAAGCGATCGCCAATGAACAAATTCCCCGATGTAGCCGTCTCCAACCCCGCGATCGTTCGCAAAATCGTGGACTTCCCACAGCCCGATGGACCCACCAGCACCCAAAACTCCCCGTCGGGCACTTCAAAGGTAATATCTTCGATCGCCGTGGTGGCATTAAATCGTCGAGAAATGCTGTCTAAATAAACCCGTGCCACGGGAGTTCCATTGAACGCTACTTTATTATTGTGGCAGAGAAGCGATTCGCTGTTGGCTGTTCGCTAATCGCTAATGGCTAATCGCTTCGATCGCTTCCGGTATATCATGAAATATCGATCGCACTGGAACGGGTGGCATGGCAATTATTGCGCTAAAAGCCTGGTATCTTCGGGAATATGAACCAATTCGAGATCTGGAAAAGCGTCCCCATGATCTGCGCCTGAGTAAAAACAGCCTGCTAAAATCCGCGCTGCGGGCGGATTTTTTGGAGGATAGCGAGGGGGTCAGAGAGTCGGAATGGTTTCAGCGCTATCTGGAGGGGGAGACGGTCGAGTTTTACATTGAGGGCAGCGGTGGCTATGTGATCTCCAATGTGGATTTGATTAGCCATGAAATGTACTTCACCAAGCAAGAGGTGATGGCACATTTGGAGCCTACCGTCTTTCTCTGCTACCAAACGGAATATCCTGACTCTAGCCAGCTTTTGCGGGATGAAATCCAGGAATTGATTGACAAGTTAAACAAGCGATCGCGCCTGCCCATCACCCTCGAAGAATCCCACCGTCTCACCGATTCCCCCGCTCGCCTCAACAGCAACCTGATGCGCAAAATCCGCAAGTGCCTGGTATTTGTTGCCGACGGGACGCCGATTCTGCAAATGGCGGGGTCTCCTGTGCAACTGATCCCCAGTCCTAAGGTGTGTGTGGAAGTGGGCTATGCCTTGCAATGCAAACGGGCGGAACAAATTTTGCTGGCACAGATGGAGCGCAGTGATATGGCGGGGCAGTTTCCCTTCGATCTTCCGAGTCGTAGCCGGATTCAGTTTCGCAACAAAACAGAATTGCGCAAGACCCTGCCCCAAGCGTTAGAGGAACAGCTTCAGCGGTTCAATTTGTTGGCATAGTTTTGTTTTCCAACGTTTTCTGGGAATATTGACCTCAGCATCTTTCCTGAGGTGAGACCCCAACTCCTCGCCCTTCCCTTAACATCTCCGTGTAACCCCCTACAACTATGCCTAGAACCCCTAGTGAATATGCCGTGCATTTGATGTTAGAAGGTGGACATCGCGAAGAAGTCCGCTTTGCCACAATTCAAGAATTTCAGAAATGGTACAGCGGTGAATTAGTGCCCAAGGGCGACTCCAACGAGTTTATCAGTGTCCCGATCAAGAATGTCCAAGGGGAATACATGGTGGTGCGTCCGTCGAGGGTGCTGGCGATTCGAGTGGAGCCAGTGTTTTATGGCAGCGTCGATCGCGACTATTAATTCCTTGTAACAGCGCTAGAGTCAAAGACCCCCGGCTTCTTCGGAGAAGCCGGGGGTCTGGGACAGCAGGATTTGATCATGCAGGTAGGATGATTTGTCAGAATGCAGGTTTGTTCTAAACCAGTGATTTGGTCACAAATTTTAGGAATGGGGTTGACCCTAGCTTGCTGGGCACTCCCCACTCAAGCCAATGCCCCAGTGCTCTCGCCCATTGATGTCTCTTTGAGCGAGTCGATCGCCAATCTCGGCTTAGACGAGCAACTCTGGGGAGACAACGGTTCCCCCGATCGCGCCGCCCTCGTCACCGCCATCGACCATTCCCTGCGCTACCTCAACACCCAAGCGGCGGCAACCGCCTACGATCGCTATCCTGTGTCGGGAATTACTCGCGATCGGGTACGCCGCAGTCTCCAGCGATTTCGAGAATTGTTGTTCACCGTTGATTCGCCAGCCGCACTGCAAGCCGCAGTCTTGCAGGAGTTTGACCTATATCAGTCGATCGGACGGGATGGCTTGGGCACAGTGGATTTTACCGGATACTTCCAGCCCACCTACACGGCTAGCCGCGTTCCCACCGCCGAATTTCGCTATCCCCTCTACCGATTGCCCCCCGGTTTGGAGCAATGGGTGCAGCCCCATCCCACCCGACGGGAGTTGGAAGGAGCCGATGGATTGCAGGGGTCGCAGGGACAATTGCGCGGGTTGGAGTTGGTGTGGTTGCGCGATCGCCTGGAAGCCTTTCTGGTGCAAGTCCAAGGGTCTGCTCGCCTACAACTCACCGATGGCACGGTAATGACCTTGGGCTACGCCGGACGCACCGACTATCCCTACACCAGCATCGGGCGGCAATTAATCAACGATGGCAAAATCGCCGAAGCAGACCTGACCCTGCCGCGAGTGCTGCAATATTTTCAGACTTACCCGCAGGAGTTAGATCAGTATTTGCCACGCAACGATCGCTTTATTTTCTTCCGAGAAACCGCCGATGTAGCGCCATCGGGCAGCTTGGGTGTGCCTGTGACGCCAGAGCGCTCGATCGCCACCGACAAATCCCTCATGCCCCCCGGAGCACTAGCGTTGATTGTGACTCAACTGCCCTATCTCAACCCAAGCGGACAAGCGGAAGCACGACTGGTCAGCCGCTATGTGTTGGATCAAGATACGGGTGGGGCGATTCGAGGAGCCGGACGGGTGGATATTTTTATGGGGACGGGAGCACGGGCGGGCGATCGGGCTGGATTGATCAACGCTCCGGGACAACTCTACTACCTATTGCTGAAAAATTAAAAAACGTAGCAAACGACTGCCAAATTCCCCCACGTAAAGTTATGGTGGGGCGATAGTCGCACTGAAAGCCCCTCATGCTATTTGATCTCTCTAACCTGCCCTACTGGGTGTTGCTCGGTATGGGTGTGGTGTTGTTTCTCATGGTGATTGTGTCGGGTGGCGGGGACGATGGGGCAGATGCCGACGCCGATGCCGATGCCGACGCCGACGCCGAAGGAGACGGATTGACTGCGCTGCAAGTATTGCAGTGGGTGGGGTTTGGTAAAGCTCCATTGTTGATCCTGCTGGCGATCGACCTCAGCCTCTGGGGATTGATCGGGTGGATGATCAATGTTTGGATTGGGGGAATCGTAGGCGGTGTGGTCAGCGGCATGGCAGCCGGGGCGGTGCTGCTGGGGTCGTTGCTGGTGTCCTTGCTCTTGGGAGGATGGATTGCCCACCCCGTGGGCAAGATTTTTGCCTCGTTTGGGGAAGATACCACTGCCGATCGCCTGTTGGGCTGCACTGCCACCGTCAGCACGGGCAAAATTCCGGCGATCGCCGAGGGCAAAAATTGGTCAGGTGGATGTGCTCGACCCGGCACGCAATTTGGTCACGGTGAATGCGGTTTTACCCGATTGGGCAACCGTGATTCCGAAACGGGGTACGAAAGTGTTGGTGATCGATCGGACGGCTTCTATTTACTCGGTCATTGCCAAAGATAGCGCTGACCAAGAGCATTGGCTGGCGAATGGCGATCGACTTAAAAATCCTCATTAGGTAATTTCCCATGCTATTTTGGCTTACCTTGATTCAGTCTCTGCCCACGATTCCTACCCTCGACGGTGAAGCAGCGATTTCCGCACTGGTCGAACCGATGGAAAAGTCAGATTTTGAAGCTGTTGCGTTTCACCACCATGATTCAGATTCGATCAGCCTTGCCACTGCCAGTACGGCTCCAACTCCCGCGTTTCTCAATCAATTTGGTGGGTTGCTGATTTTTCCTGGCTTTATTGCTGGGTTGATTGTTTTATTGCTATTGGCAATTTGGGCATACACGCGCGTCTACACCATTACCCCCAACAACGAAGCATTTGTCAGGACGGGGGGTGTTTTCCTCAAGCGCAAAACGGTGATCTTGAATGGTGGCTGCGTTGTTCTGCCTGGATTTCACGAATTAACGCGAGTACCGCTGCGAGAAATTTCCATCGACGTTGAGCGCACTGGCAAGTTGGCGGTGCGGACCCAAGACTATCTGCGGGCGGATATGCGAGCCACCTTTTATGTCTGTATCAACGCCTCGGAAGAGGATGTGTTGACCGCAGCGGCGCGGCTTTCCCAAGGCAATCGCATTACCCCAGAAGACATCAAGAATGCCCTGGAAAACGGGCAGACGATGCCATTCGAGCGGCGGCAAAAACCAAAAGTTTGGCAGAAATTGACTCCGATAAATTAGGCTTTGCCCAGGAAGTGTTAAACCTGATGCAACCGGATTTGGCGAAGGTGGGCTTGACGCTGAACAACATTGCCGTGTCGGAGATTCAGGAGAGCGACACCTACGACGAAAATAACTTTTTTGATGCTCAGGGTGTGCGGCTGCGAACGGAGACGATCCAGCGATCGATTCAACAAAAACGCGAAGTAGAACTAACCACCCAAGTGGCGATCCAACAAAAAGAACTGGATGCTGAGAAGCGATCGCTGCAAATCGTCCAGGAAAAAGAAAGTGCCCGCCTAGAGCAACAATTGCAAGTAGAAGCGCTCAAAGCCCAGCGCGAACGGGAAATCGAAGAAGCACGGGCAAGGGAAACGGCATCAACCCAACGCGCCAAAATCCTGCAAGGCAAAGCGGTGGAGGAGGAAGAAATTCTCAAACAATTGGCGGTGCAACAGAGCCAGATCGATGCTGATATTGAACTAGAACAGCGCAACAAGAATCTGAAAGTTACCCAAGCCTCCCAACAGCAGGAGGCAGAGGTGGCAGAGATCAACCGTCAGCGCACCGTGGAAGCCAGCCGTTTGCAGGCACAGGTGCAAATCGCCGAGTCGGAACGACTTGCCCGGATTGCCCAGGAAGATGCGGCGATCGCCATTGCCAACAAACGCAAGCAAAGCTTTGAGGCAGAGGCAGAACGCGCCAGAGCCGAAGCCGCCGTCAGCACCGCCACCGAAGTAGAAGTGGCAGAACGCCAACGCCAACTCGCCGTCATCGCCGCCGAACAATCTGCCCAAGAGCGCCGCATCGCCGATCAAAACGTGGTGGAAATCGATGTCTTCCGCAGGCGTCGCCAAGCGGAGATTGCCAAGCAAGCCGCAGAACTAGAATCGGAAGCGATTCGCACCCTGGCGATCGCCAACCGTGACAAA
>JAAUSV010000127.1 GCA_012032525.1 Leptolyngbyaceae cyanobacterium SL_7_1 | reverse complement strand
GGCGATCGCCGCATCAACGACCTCCCCCCCGCCAAACGCAACACCGCCATGGTCTTCCAAAGCTATGCCCTCTTCCCCCACAAAACCGTTTGGCAAAACGTAGACTTTGGCTTAAAGATGCAGGGACTCGCCAAAGCAGAACGACAGGCGCGGGTAGAGGAAATTTTGGCGATCGTCGGCTTGAGCAAATTTGCCGATCGCAAACCCGCCATGCTCAGTGGCGGACAACAGCAACGGGTCGCCCTAGCACGGGCACTGGTGACTCGCCCCCAGGTATTACTGCTCGACGAACCCCTCAGCGCCCTCGATGAAAACCTGCGGGTCAAAACTCGCGGCGAACTGCGCCGACTGCAAAAACAGTTTGGCATGACCTTCATCCAAGTTACCCATGGGCAAGACGAAGCCTTTGCCCTCTCCGATCAAATTGTCGTGATGGATCACGGACACGTCGATCAGATTGGTACACCAGAGGAGATCTTTCAAACTCCAGTCTCCCGGTTTGTAGCTCGATTTGTCGGCGATAACAACATTTTTGTCGGCAAGGTCAGCGATGTTGCCCGACAGTGCCAGTAAGGATTTGATTCATTTAGCCGTCGATCGAGTGGGCACATTCATCTGTCGGGGAACGGCGGTGGCAATAGGGGAAACAGCCGCTTGCTGTGTGCGCAGCGATCGCATGAGCCTTGGCGCTTACCCACCGCTTGATCCGAATGCACCGAACCAATTGACTGCCAGGATTGTGGCGATCGAGTTCACGGGCTATATCACCCGCGTATCGTTGATGGTGGAATCGACCGGAGACGAACTCACCTACAAAGTCCGCACCCACGATTGGCTAGTTGACCCACCCCAAGAGGGGCAATTAGTCACACTGCACTGGAAAATCGATGATTGTGTGTTTCTGTCCCACTAATAGCTGATTAACTTCCAACTGATTCATTTTCACCTGACCTTCGAGAAATTAAGCCCTATGACTCAATGGACCCGTCGTCATCTTTTGCGCACTGGACTTGCCGCTGGCGCTGCCCTCACCGCCACCCAATGCGCCCGCAACCCCGCTCCAGTGGGCACACCCAACAACCCCGCCCCCGGACCAGAAGTCAACACCAACCAGATCAAGGATGTCACCCTGCGCTTCATCGGCACGGGGGTTTCCCAGATCAACGAAATCCGCAACAAGGCACAGGAAGATCTGGGCATCAAGCTGGATATGCGTGCCCTCAGCACCGAAGAAAATAACCAGATCGCCATCACCCAGCCCAATCAATACGACGTATTTGATGGAGAGTATTTCAGCTTGCCCCTAGTGGTTCCTTCTGGAAATTTGCAGGCGATCGATGTCAGCAAGATTCGAGATTTTGACAAAATCGTCCCCATCTTTACCCAAAACAAATTTGATGGGGCACCGGTGGAACAGGCACAGGGCACGTTCCCCTACAAAGTCATGTACCTGCCCGATCAAGAATCCAAGGAGTTTGCCACCGAAGCCACCAACTGGGCAACCCTGATTCCCTTCCAATACAACGCCGATACCCTGGGCTATCGTCCTGATTTAGTCGGACGGACGATCGAGAGCTGGGCAGAGCTATTTGACGCCGAATTCCAAGGCAAAACCTCGATTCTCGACATTCCCTCGATCGGGATTATGGACGCCGCAATGGTGGTGGAAGCCGCCAAGCTGATGACCTTTGGCGACAAGGGCAACATGACTAGAGAGGAAATCGACAAAATCACCGACATCCTCAAAGAGCAGAAGCAAAACGGACAATTCCGCGCTTTCTGGAAGACCTTTGATGAATCAGTCAACCTGATGTCCTCCGGTGAGGTGATTTTGCAATCGATGTGGTCGCCCGCTGTCACCGCTGTCAAAGCCAAGGGCATCGAGTGTGTCTATGCGCCGCTGAAGGAAGGCTACCGCGCTTGGGGTGGCGGCATTGGTCTATCTAAAAACCTCTCCGGCATTGAGCTAGACGCCGCCTACGAATATATCAACTGGATGCTAGACGGTTGGGTGGGGGCATTCCTCGGACGCCAAGGCTACTACAGCGCGGTTCCCGAAAACGCCAAGAAATTTATGTCTGCCCCCGAATGGGATTTCTGGTATGAGGGCAAACCCGCCTCCGAAGACATGGTTGACCCCTTCGGCAAAACCCTAGAGAAACAGGGCGCTGTCCGCGATGGCGGCTCTTTTGCCGAACGCATGGGCAACGTGGTGGTGTGGAACTCAACGATGGATGAGCAGGTGTATTTGGTGCAGAAGTGGAATGAATTTATTGCCTCGTAGCCTCCAGCCCACCCAACTTTGTAGGTTGGGTTGAGTGTTAACGAAACCCAACATTCATCAGCCAGTTGGGTTCCTACGTCAACCCAACCTACGTCAATCAGATGACCTATGCACAGCACCTGGAAATCCCTCAAACCCTACGTCCTCGTCACCCCTCAAACGCTAGTGTTGTTGATGTTTTTGGTGTTTCCCATCCTGATGATTGGGGTGGTGAGCTTTTGGCAGTTCAATGGCTACTCGATGGTGCCAGCCTTTAGCTTTGAGAACTACAAAGGCATCTTCACCTCTGAGGTTTCTGTGAGAACCTACCTGAATACGTTTAAGTACGTGTTTTTGGTCTGGTGCTTTTGTTTGGCGATCGCCTTCCCCGTCGCCTATTTTCTGGCATTTCACATCAAAAACGATCGGCTTCAGATCATCCTGTTTTTGATTTGCACCGTGCCTTTTTGGACATCCAATATCATTCGCATGATCTCCTGGATTCCGGTGCTGGGGAAGGAGGGATTGATTAACCAATTCCTCCTGGCAACCGGGTTGGTGCAGCAGCCTGTGGAGTGGTTGTTGTACTCAGACTTTGCGATTGTGCTAGGGATGGTGCACCTGTACAACTTCTTTATGATCGCGCCGATTTTTAATAGTTTGATGCGGATCGATCGCAATCTGATTACGGCGGCACTCGATATGGGCGCGTCTGGGTTTCAGGTGCTAAAGGAAGTGATCTTGCCCTTGGCGGCTCCGGGGATTGCGATCGGTTCCATTTTCGTTGTCACCCTGGTGATGGGCGAATACATCACCGTTCGGTTGATGGGTGGCGGACAAGCGGCTTCCGTGGGCAAACTGATCAGCACCCAGATCGGCAGTTTGCAGTATCCTTTAGCGGCAGCCAATGCGGTGATTTTGCTGTTGGTGACGCTGGTGTTGGTGATGGCAATTTTGCGGGTGGTAGATATTCGCAAGGAATTGTAGGTCGCGGCTCTGATGGGGCGCTCACTCCGGTGGCTGGCTGGCGCGATCGGCTTTGTCGGTGATGATTTTGACTGCGTTGGGCTGTTGCCAATTATTCAAAATGTCTTCCACCAACAACTCCTTGATCCACACCTGCAACACCACCATCAAGGGCAGGGCGTAAAAACAAACCCAAAAATCCAAAAAAGCTGGCAAAGATGACCTGGGATGCCAATGTCACTGCCGGAGGCAACGACACCTGTTTCTCCATCACCAACGGTGTGAGAATGTTGCTCTCTAGCTGCTGAATGACAATGTAGAGAATTAACACAGCGATCGCTTTCCACGGCGCATCGAGCAATGCCAGGGCGATCGGAGGAATCACGCTCAAGGCAGGGCCCACATTGGGAATAAACGTCAATAGCCCCGCCAAGATGGCATTTGCCAACACCAGGGGCACCCGCAAAACCCACAAGCCAATGCCGCTAAACAGGGCAATCACCGTCATATTAAACAAAATGCCCGTCGCCCAACCCCCCAAGGCACCATTGCACAGCCCCAAAATTTCATCGGCACGACGACGGTAGAAAGAGGGAAACAGCAAGACAAATCCCTGGCGATAAAGCGCAGGATTTGCCAGCAGCATGATGCTCAAAATCAACACAAACAACAGATTGAGAACAATGCCGATCGAATCAGAAAACAAAATAAAGAAATTACTAAACAACCGCGAGACAAAGCTTTGAACCTGTTGCGTCAACTGATTGACTGGATCAATTTGCATTGGCTGGCGAGTCAGCGCCTCTTGCAACCACTCCACCCACCCCCGAACGCGATCGAAGGCAACCGGGATAAAATCCACCAACTGCTGAAGTTGATCGACAAATGGCGGCACAATCACCACAAATACTCCAGCCAGGATTCCCAGCAGCAACACCAATGTGAGGGCGATCGCCACGCCCCGGTTTTTAATCGCAAGTCGTTGCAATAGGCGAACCAATCGATTTAGCGCAGTCGCCAACACAACGGCAGCAAAAATTAGCAATAAAATCTGCCGAATTTGCCAAATGATGTAAAGAGAGGCAACAAAAACGACTAAGCCGATCCATTTTCCTAACGCCACCACTCCCGCTCCTTTGCGATGTCATCCCAATTTGCACCCTTTATAGAGGCACGGCAATACTGCCCCCCACTACAAAATCCTTGAAAATAATGTCAGTTCCACACCTGGCAGAATGGCTGTACATTAGTGGATTTAGCGCGTAGATTCATCCTCCCTTCGATGCGACCACCCGAATTAAAAGGCTTAAGATTTGTTCCTTCTGATCATTTTCCTAGCTCCCGCCTATGACACAATGCACTCTTGAGCTTCAGGTTATCTGAGAACTAACAACTGTTCTCCAAACCGCCCCCCCAACCCCCCAATTTTGGGGCGCTTTCAAGCCTTTTTTGTTCAAAGTCCCCCAGATTGGGGGATTTGAGGGGCGAGCATCAAGCAATCAATATTGCGGTTTTACTTAGCAATTAGCTGCTAGCCCAACTCTCCACCTAATCCTTCATTCTTCATCCTCATCCTTCCTATGGCCTTCTACCTCCTCGCTGCCTTTTTCGGATTATTTGTTCTGTTTCTTTACGGTCCGATGGTCGCCATCTTCCTGCTGTCGCTTCAGGGACCCGATGGGGAGCTAACGTTTCCGCTGCGGAGTTTTGGCTTTTATTGGCTGGGGCAGGTGTTTCAGGAACAGCGAGTGGGGAGTTTTGTCGAGGCGTTTCAGCGATCGCTCCTGCTTGGCTTAGTGGTGCTGGGGTTGTCGATCGCCGTTAGCGTCATGGCAGGGTTGGCATTCCGCAATCGCTTTCGTGGAGCAAACGCCATTTTTATCTCACCATCTCCAGTCTGATTGTGCCGGGGGTGTTGATTTCCCTGGGCATTGGGATTGTGTTTCAGGTGTTGGGCTGGGAAACCAACTGGTTTTCTTCAGGGCTGGGGGCACATCTGACTTGGACAGTCCCCTTTGCCTTCTTAATTGTGTTGGGCGTGTTCAATCGCTTTAACCCCGCCTACGAAGAAGCCGCGCGAGATCTGGGTGCCAGCGACAACCGCACCTTCTGGGAAATCGTCTTTCCTTTGATCGTTCCTAGCTTGATCGGGGTCGGCTTGCTGGCGTTTACCCTGTCCTACGACGAATTTATCCGCACGTCGCTGGTTTCTGGGCAAAACAATACCCTACCGCTAGAAATCTTTGGCATGACCACCAACGTCACCTCCCCCGCTCTCTATGCGTTGGGAACCCTGACGACGCTATTCTCCTTTGCCATGATTGCGATCGCCTTCATCACCTTTCAAACCCTGGGAAAGCAGCAAAAGCAATAAGCGGCTGTTGACTAATCGCCAACTTCTCCCTTCCCCCGCTCCACCAACATCACCAACGTCTTCACCAATCGCTCTGGCTCAACGGGCTTTGCCAGGTGATACTGAAACCCAGCGCGATCGCAATTTCTTGGTCACGCTCGGTGGCGTAGGCGGTGAGGGCGAGGGCGGGAATGGGCTTGTTGGGGTTGGTGAGGCGATCGTGCAATTGTCGCACCAGGTCATAGCCATCTATCAGGGGCATCCCGATGTCACTGACAAAGACATCTGGTTGCACGCGATCGAATTGCTCCAGTGCCTCGGCGGCGGATTTGGCAAGCGTCACCGTTGCCCCGGCTTGCTCCAAGATCACCGAAACTAGATCGCGCATGTCCGCCTCATCGTCTACGACCAAAATCTGCAACCCGGCTAAGGGAAGTGGGGAAGTCAGTTGAGGCGCGGTAGTCGGGGGGATGCAGGGTTCTCTGCTGTCTTTCATTAGGGGCAGATAGAGGGTAAAGGTAGCGCCCTGATTCTCGCCCAAGCTCTCGGCTTGCACCCGACCGCCGTGCAATTCGGTTAGGTGACGCACGATCGCCAACCCCAACCCCAACCCCCCAAACTGGCGAGTCGTCTTGCTATCTTCCTGACGAAATGACTCAAACACCAAGGGCAGAAAATCCGCCGCAATGCCCTTGCCGGTGTCTTGCACCTGGATACAGGCATCCGTACCAGAACGCTCTAATCGAATCGTGATCTGACCGCTGATTGGGGTAAATTTCACCGCATTTGACAGCAAATTCCAAATCACCTGTTGGAGGCGACCCGCATCGCCAAACACTTTGCCAGTCTGTGGATCGAGGTGAGTCTGGATGCAAATGGCTTTTGCCTCCGCCGCCAACCGCACCGTTTCCAATGCCGCTTCGATCGTGGTGATCAAATTTACGGGCGCTTCGTTGAGGATCAACTTGCCTCGCAGCACCCGTGAAATATCCAGCAAATCATCAATTAACTGGGTTTGCTGTTTGGCATTGCGTTCGATCGTTTCGAGTGCCTGTTTCGTCGCTTGCTCGTCAAATCGACGGGTTTGCAGCAGTTTCGTCCATCCCAAAATTGGGTTGAGGGGCGATCGCAACTCATGGGACAAAACCGCCAAAAATTCGTCTTTGATCCGGTTTGCCATCTCGGCTTGTTCGCGGGCAACCCGTTCCTGATCGAGGGCGCGATCGCGCTCCTCTAGGACACGACGCTGATCGTCAATGTCCGTGCAGGAGCCAAACCACCGGAGGATTTCCCCCTCCAGACTCCGCAACGGAAATGCCTGCCCTAGAAACCAACGATAGTGTCCATCGACGCCCTGAAAGCGGTACTCAATCTGATAATCTTTGCCAGTGCGTAGCGACTCATTCCACGTCTCCAAGCAGCGTTGGCGATCGTCCGGGTGCAGCAAATGGCTCCAACCCCAGCCCTGGGTTTCCTCCAAAGTCATGCCCGTGTAGTCATACCAGCGCTGGTTGAAATAGTCATGGTAGCCATCTGGCTGAGTTGTCCAAAACAACTGGGGCATGGTGTCGGCTAATGTGCGAAAGTTGACCTCGCTTTGCCGTAGGGTTTCCTCGACTTGTTTGCGATCGGTAATATCTTGGGCTAATCCCAAAATTTGCCGCAGCCGTCCGTCGGGTGTGCGAGCAAAGACAGTGTCCCGGCTGAGAAACCACCGCCACTCTCCATTGACGTGCTGCATCCGGTACTCAAACTCTACAAAACTGCCCACATCGCAAGCATTCAACTGCTCAAAGTGACCCGGCATCCGTGCCCGATCGTCGGGATGCATACATTGCACAACAAAGTTTGCTCCCATGTGGATTACCTGCTCCTGGGAATACCCCAGCGACTCCAGCGATCGAGCATTGATGTAGATATTGCGTTGCTCTACCACATCAAACAGATAGAGCATTGCCGGACTCATCTCAGCAATTTGTTGGACAAACCGTTGACTATCTTGGAGAGCTTGCTCCGCTAATTTGCGATCGGTAATGTCAGTGGTAAAAATAAAAATCTCATTGGCAGACGGTTGCACTCGATTTTGAAACCATCGTCGCCAACGGGGATAAAAATACTCAAATTGAACCGATCGTTCCTCTGCGATCGCTCGGCGAATCTCCGTTTCAAACTCCGTTCCGACCAAATCGGGTATCACTTCCCACAAGGTTTTACCTAAAATTGCCTCTCGGCGAATTCCAGAGGTGGCAATGGCTCGATCGTTGACGTAGGTGTAGCGCCACTGGCGATCGAGGGAGACAAAAATATCGCTAATGCTCGAAAGGATCAATTCCAGTCGTTGATTGGCAAGTGTATTGCTGTCTACCACCACAAAATCAGAATTCATCAACTCGCTTCTCGTTCAAAAATAGACAAGGAATGACTCGGACACAAATCCGCTTGAATATCGAATTTTATCTATGACTTGAAAATTCTTGGAGATTATTTAAGTTAGTGGCTGTACTAAAGTCGATATTTTCTAGTTAAACAATTATTTCGATTTTGACCGAGCTAGGGATCGTAGATCAAATAACCTGTAGGTCATGGCATTGCCATGACCCTACCTAGGAAGACTCACCGATGTCTTAAACCCGCCACAGGTATTGCTTACTTTAACCTAGGATTATCCTCAAAGGAAGCCACCCGTTGACGCTTTTCCAACCTAGATCGATGACGGCTTTTGAGCAGACCCTATCAGCCATCATTATCGAGCAATTTTTAGCCATAACGTGCTTTTTGGGCGTTGTTTAATCATCCTACGAAGGATGGAGGGGGCAATCACTCCATTGATAGAGGTTTTATCCTTGATGAACAACTCTAGCCATTGCAAACCCAACCAAGTGTACGGTTTTCCGGACTGACTAGTTCTACCCCCAACTAATTCAGCTCACGCTAAAGTGAAATCATTGCGACCCCGTGGAGTGAATCGGCGATGATGAATTGGGTAGGAAAGTTTTCTGAAATTGAGTTTTGGGAAAAGCTGAAAAGTTTTGCAATTTATGCTGGCAAAGAAGTGGTAGAAAAAGCGTTAATTCTTTACTACGCCGCTCAGCGTCCTGAAACTCCCCTGTGGGCAAAGATGACCATCTATTCAGCCCTGGCCTATTTTGTCTTACCCACCGACGCCATTCCTGACATCACTCCGTTGATTGGCTATGCCGACGATTTAGGAACATTAGCAGCCGCGCTGGGTGCTGTCGCCATGTCGATTACTCCTGATGTAAAGCAACTTGCTAAGCAAAAAATGCAGGACTGGTTTGGCGAAGATGCTCAGCAGTCTACTGCCCAAGCCAATTCCCAGACCGATCCAATTCGGGTCATTCAAATCGACTAGATCGTCAAACACTTTGTATCTTACTAAACACTTGCCAACGTCACTCATGGCATGATTAGCCTGTTCCCATCTACGCGCTGATTATGCCATTGACTCGATCGTTCAACTATTGGAATCGTCGTCAGTTTCTGTATTTTCTCTCCGCCGTGACAGGCAGTGTAGCGCTGCATGGTTGCAATCAATCAACCGGGTCAACACCTGGGGCTGGCGATCGCTTGGCTGCTAGTGTCGGCATTGTCACCTGGATTGGTTATACACCGATCTACATTGCCAAAGCCAAGGGGTTTTATGAAGAGCTTGGCTTAGATCTCGATCTCAAAGTCTTTAATTCTGGGGCAGAAGCGATCGCCGCTTTTACCGCTGGACAAATTGACGGATTATCCCTGGTGCCTTCGGAGGCAGTCACCGTTGCTGCCAATGGCACAGACTATCGAGTGGTCTACGTGGTGGATACCTCCAACGGTGGCGATGGCATCTTGGCACGCAACAGCATCAAAGACGTTGCAGCCTTTGCAGACAAACAAATTGCCGTTGAGCAAGGCGGCGTCAGTCACTTCTATCTGTTAGAAGTGATGAATGAACAGGGGCTACAGGAGAGCGATGTCACATTGGTGAATCTCACACCCGATGCGGCGGCAGCGGCGTATCAAGCTGGCAAAGTTGATATTGCCGTTACCTATGCCCCTTTTCTATTTACCGCTAATGAAGCACAAAAGGACGGTCGCATCCTCCACGACAGCTCTCAGTTGACGACTCCTACTGCGATCGCCGATTTAATTATTTTTGATACAGACTTCATTGCCACTAATCCTGAAGCAGTTAAGGTATTTATTCAAGCCAATTTCAAAGGCTTAGAGTTTTTTCAAACTCATCAGCAGGAAGGATTGGCGATCGCCGCAGAAAATTTAGGCGTTACCCCAGGGGAATTAGCAGAGCAGATTAAAGGAGTCAGACTGGCGGATCTAGCTGACAACATCAGCATGCTCAATGACCCAACCAGCAATCTCTATCTGCTGACTCCACTTAACTCCATGGTGAGCTTTTTGGAGAATCAAGAACAGATCGACCAGTCGCCCGATCTCTCCAATATCCTTGATCCTCAATTTGTGCTGGCGATCCAATCACAAGAGTAGAGAATACTGGAGGAAGAAATCCCTGCCGTAGGGGCAGCACATCCGGGGGCAAGCTTTGGCAACGCCTTGATGATTTTCGCCCCAATGCCCTACCTCTACAGGTTTTCTTCCTCCCATGATTCCACCATCAGTAGATCACTGATGGGGTCTTGCATGGTGAATTCAAAATCCTCCAGCTCTTTCTTCCAATGCGACCACTCATCGCCGTAAAGCAATGCGATCTTCCAGAGACGATCGGTTGGCTTGAGCACTTTTGAGTCAACGAGCGACTGCACTTGCCGCTGCAACTTTGCCATCGGGTGTAAAACCGGCTGGCTGAGCAAAATCTTGGTCATAACCTAACTAAATGACAACTAATGTTAGAAGAATTGTACAAAAAACCTGAAAATTGCCTTGCTGCCCCTGTAGCTCCTCAGCAAAGACATTCAGAAAATTACTGCATTACCCAAAATACTATCATAGGAAACTGGGAACGTGACTAAAATCTCCAGTTAACCCATACATATTTAGGATTTTTATTTAACTCGGTCAACCGATAAGCAAATCTCCCAACCTACGTATCCCGCGTGCCGTCTGCTGACCACTCCCTTGCCTAAAACTGGGCAGATTCCTGAAAACCGATTATTCATGCAGTAGAATAGAACCTTTGAGGACATTTGAAAGGAGAAAGGGTCCATGTCGCGTTATCGAGGTCCGCGCCTCAGAATTGTTCGTCGTCTGGGAGATCTACCCGGTTTAACTCGCAAATCGGTTAACTCCCAGGGAAAGCGAACCAATCCTCCCGGTCAACACGGAGCCAATCGCAAAAAGCGATCGGAGTATGCTGTCCGTCTAGAGGAAAAACAGAAACTTCGGTTTAACTATGGAGTCAGTGAGCGCCAACTGCTTCGCTATGTGCGCAAAGCGCGTCGGGCGGCTGGTTCTACCGGGCAAGCACTCCTACAACTGTTGGAGATGCGTTTAGACAATACTGTCTTTCGCATGGGCATGGCTCCCACCATTCCGGCAGCTCGTCAGTTAGTCAATCATGGACACGTCACCATCAATGGCAAAGTGGTCAGCATTCCCAGCTACCAATGCCGCCCCGGAGAAGTGGTCGGGGTCAGAGACACCGAGCGCTCTCGCAAACTGGTCGAAGCCAATCTTCAAGATCCAGGTTTAGCCCACCTGCCTAGTCACTTAGAATTTGACAAAGCCAAAATGGTTGGCAAAGTCAATTCGATCGTCGAACGAGAGTGGGTGGCTCTACAAATTAATGAACTGCTAGTGGTCGAGTACTATTCTCGCCAAGCTTAAACGTATTGGCGCATCTGCGCGGCTCGCGATGCGACTTTCTTTCTTCCTTGACCTCTCTGATTCCGTCGATCAGGGAGGTTTCTTTTATCCTCTCTACCCTCCAATCTGAGACATGGTTCGCGCATACCCCGTCGTCGTTCCTGCCTCTCGCTGCTTAAAGTTGATTTCTACTTTTGCTGCCAAGAGCTGTTGGACTTGTTGGTGGAGCACTGAGGTGGACACCCCAGACCGCAAAGCAGTTTTTAAATCAATCTGCCCTGTTTCATTTAGCAAACAGGGACGCAGCCAGCCATCAGCAGACAGACGCACTCGATTGCAACGATCGCAAAAGCACTCTGACATTTGACTGATAAAACCCAGCGTTCCTTTAGCTCCAGGAATTTGGAAAACATCTGCAGGCCCGTTTCCCTTGACCGTCCCTTCGGTGAGCCCAAACTTAGTGCGGATCCGGTGACGCAGCATCTCAGAGTCGATCCACCCCTTATCCAGAAAGAGAGACTCATTGCCGATGGGCATAAACTCAATAAAGCGCACATGCCAGTTTCGCTCGATGGTCAGGGCCGCCATGGCTTCAACCTCATGATCATTCATGCCGGGAATCACAACCACATTCAGTTTTAGGGGATCAAACCCCACATGATGGGCTGCCTGGATCCCCTCCCACACCCGCTGCCACCAATCCCGACCTGTAATCTGCCTGAAAGGTTTCCGGTCTGGAGAGAATCAAGACTGATATTGATCCGCCTCAAACCCGCGTTGTAGAGGGAGTG
>JAAUSV010000126.1 GCA_012032525.1 Leptolyngbyaceae cyanobacterium SL_7_1 | reverse complement strand
CAGCGGCAGCTTTCCTACGGCTTAGACAAGCAAGATCAAGAGCAGAGCGTCTTGGTCTTTGATTTGGGTGGTGGGACGTTTGATGTTTCAATTTTGCAGCTGGGCGATGGAGTGTTTGAGGTTAAAGCAACCTCTGGCAACAATCATCTTGGTGGTGACGATTTTGACAATGGGATCGTCCGTTGGTTGATCGATAACTTCCGGGA
This sequence comes from Leptolyngbyaceae cyanobacterium SL_7_1, assembly GCA_012032525.1. Lineage (GTDB taxonomy): Bacteria > Cyanobacteriota > Cyanobacteriia > Elainellales > Elainellaceae > JAAUSV01. Next base: position 12,046 of record JAAUSV010000126.1, on the reverse strand, counting down.
ACAGGAGGGGATTGATCTATCCACAGACAAGATGGCGTTGCAACGACTGCGGGAGGCGGCTGAGAAAGCCAAAATCGAGCTTTCGAGCATGTTGACTACCACAATTAACTTGCCATTTATTACTGCCGATGAGACAGGACCAAAGCACCTTGAGACAGAATTGACCCGGGCAAAGTTTGAGGAGCTAGTTGGACATTTGGTGCAGAGCACCATTGATCCAGTCACCCAGGCATTAAAGGATGCTAACTTTACCCCTGCCCAGATCGATCGCATCTTGCTTGTTGGAGGTTCGACCCGCATTCCTGCTGTACAAGAAGCAATTCGCAATTACTTCAATGGTAAAACCCCCGATCGCTCGGTCAACCCAGACGAAGCTGTTGCATTGGGAGCGGCAATTCAAGCGGGAGTTTTGGGAGGAGAGGTCAAAGATTTGCTCCTGCTAGACGTCACGCCCCTCTCGCTAGGAATTGAAACCCTTGGAGAGGTATTCACTAAAATCATTGAACGTAACACTACTATTCCCACCAGTAGAACACAAACTTTTTCGACCGCGACGGATGGGCAGACCTCGGTTGAGATCCATGTCTTGCAGGGCGAACGGGCAATGGCGCGTGATAATAAAAGCCTTGGAAAATTTCAGTTGGCTGGTATTCCACCAGCGCCCCGTGGAGTCCCCCAAATTGAAGTTTCTTTTGAGATTGATGCCAATGGCATCCTCAAAGTCGCTGCCCGTGATAAGGGGACTGGACGAGAACAAAGTATCCGAATCACCAATACGGGTGGCTTAAGCGAAGCAGAAGTCGATCGGATGCGTGAGGAGGCTGAACTTTTTGCAGAGGACGATCAACGGCGCAAACAATTAGTGGAACTGCGCAATCAGGCAGAAGCCTTATTCTACAGCTACGAATCGACTCTGAGAGATCATGCCGATGCTATTGGCGACACCTTCAAAGCCCAAGCGTCAGAACGAGTTGCCGAGTTGCGTGCTGCGATTAGCGATCGCGATATCTCCGTTGATGAGATGCGCAATCGAATTAATCTCCTTCAAGAGGCATTGCTAGAGATTGGAGCTGCGGTTTATCAGCAAGCGGGCACTCAAAATGAAGAGTACGACTATTCCACCGATTCGTCTAAAGCGGAATGGAGTAATGGGCATGTGGCGCCAACCGAGAGCGAGGATCTCGACGGAGAGTATGCGTTTGAAAATGATGAGACGGTCACGGCTGACTATGAAGCAATTGACTAGGCTAGGATAGGTTAGTAGATGCAGACGGTTCTGTTTCATCTGCTGTTGGCTGTTTAATTTGATTCCCGAACGCGAATTCTTATTCCTTACCCTCCTAACTTAAAAGCACTGCTCTATGGCTCGTGATTATTATGAGATTCTTGGGGTTTCCCGCAATGCAGACAAAGAGGAAATCAAGCACGCCTATCGCCGCTTAGCTCGTAAGTACCATCCGGATGTCAACAAGGAAGATGGTGCAGAAGAGCGGTTTAAGGAAATCAATCGTGCCTACGAGGTGCTTTCTGAACCAGAGACGCGCGCTCGCTACGATCGCTTTGGTGAGGCAGGCGTTGGTTCGGCAGCCGGGGCAGGTTATCAAGATTTTAGTGATTTAGGTGGGTTTGCCGATATCTTTGAAAGTTTCTTTAGCGGTTTTTCTGGAGGCGGAGGTCAGCAAACACGCCGACGGAGTGGACCGACTCGTGGAGATGACTTGAGGCTAGATCTTAAGCTTGACTTTCGAGAGGCAATTTTTGGGGGCGAAAAAGAGATTCGCATCAGCCATCTTGAAACCTGCACAACCTGTACTGGTTCGGGTGCCAAGCCGGGAACTCGTCCACGGGGGTGCCCCACCTGTTCTGGCTCCGGTCAGGTGCGTCGAGCTACTCGCACTCCCTTTGGGAGTTTCACGCAGGTCTCGGTTTGTCCAACCTGCAATGGCAGTGGGCAAGTAATTGAGGACAAGTGTGATGTCTGTGGCGGTAGTGGGCAACGACAGGAAGCCAAGAAACTAAAAATTAATATTCCCGCTGGTGTTGATAATGGCACCAAACTGCGAGTGTCTTCTGAGGGAGATGCGGGGCTTCGAGGTGGACCACCAGGCGATCTCTATGTTTTTCTCTCGGTGAATGACGATCCAGAGTTTCAACGGGATGGTATTAGCATTCTCTCAACGGTGAGGATTAGCTATTTGCAAGCTATTTTGGGTTGCCAACTGCAAATTAACACCGTGGATGGTCCAGTTGAGCATGAAATTCCACCGGGGATTCAACCTAATACGGTGTTGACCCTAGAAGGTCATGGAGTGCCGCGTTTAGGAAATCCGGTGAGCCGTGGCGATCATCTGGTAACGGTGGTTGTCGATATTCCCACAAAAACCACCGTTGAGGAGCGCGAATTGTTAGAAAAGCTAGCCAAAATTCGCAACGATCGGGTGGGAAAGGGTGGTATTGAAGGATTTTTAGGGGGACTGTTTCAACGATGAACCAGTTGGGAAGTTCTGTGTCCTCTGCTCCGGATGCTCAACTCGATTTGCGGGGTACGCCTTGTCCAATTAACTTCGTTCGGACAAAGCTGCGACTGGCAACCATGGCTCCCGGTTCTCTCTTAGAAGTGTGGCTTGATCCGGGGGAGCCGATCGAGCAGGTTCCCGATAGCTTAAGAATGGAAGGGTACGACATTGAGTTAATCGAGGAACACACTAATTTTTTTGCAGTAAAAGTTCGCTGTCCCTTACAGGGAGTTGGGTCCTAGCCTATGAGTGCTGAGGTAGACGATCTACTCATGCTGCCCTCAGACCTCAGGACTCTAGTTGGAACCGTGGCAGCGGTTCAAGCCAACTTTTACCAGGTTCAACTCGATCCCCAGATGGAGATGCCTCTGGTATCCACCCTGTTGTGCACCCGTCGTTCTCGACTGAAAAAGTTGGGTCAACAGGTGATGGTGGGTGATCGCGTAGTGGTTGTGGAACCTGATTGGGCGGGCGGGCGTGGGGCGATCGCCGCTGTGCTTCCCCGTAGTAGTGAGCTGGATCGTCCTTCGATCGCCAATGCCAATCAAATCTTGTTGGTCTTTGCCTTGGCTGAGCCGACCTTAGAGCCAATCCAACTAAGTCGATTTTTGGTCAAAGCAGAGTCAACTGGACTGGCGGTAACACTGTGCCTCAACAAGAGCGATTTGGTGTCTTCGGCGGAACAACAGCAGTGGCGTCACCGACTACGAACCTGGGGCTATGACCCACTGATTATTAGCTTGCAGCAAGGCACTGGTTTTGCCGCAGTGGGGCACCGACTTGCCCAACAAATCACAGTAGTGGCGGGTCCATCTGGGGTAGGCAAATCTAGTTTGATTAATTGGTTAATCCCCGCATTAGACTTGCGGGTAGGAGCAGTGTCAGGCAAACTGGGGCGGGGTCGCCACACCACTCGTCATGTAGAACTATTTAAATTGCCTGACGGTGGATTGCTAGCAGACAGTCCAGGGTTTAATCAACCTGATTTAGAGTATAGCCCGCTGGAGCTAGGAGGATTGTTCCCTGAAATTCGTCAACGTTTAGAGGCAGCCCAATGCCAGTTTGGTAACTGCTTGCATCGAGACGAGCCGAATTGCGCTGTTCGAGGAGAATGGGAACGTTACGAGCACTACTTGACCTTCTTGCAAGAAGCAATTGCCTATCAAGCGACCTTGGATCACTCAAGGGATGATGAATCCAATGTAAAGATCAAAGTCCGGGAAGATGGACAACGCCAAACCGAACCTAAGTTAGAGAGCAAACGCTATCGCCGCCCGTCTAGACGCACTGAAAAACAAGGGTTGCAGCACCTCTACCAAGACATCATTGAGTTGTTGCAGGCAGATGACGAGTAGGCAGCTGCGGCAGGCTGTTCCCTATTAGAGCTTGCCGCGATCGTCTGTTTTTCCTGGACACCCCGCACAATCCGAGACAATTCGTTCTTTTCATCGACCATAACGCGGGTGGGCGATCCGCTGATGATCCCCTCTAAATTGCGGAAAGAATCTTTGATTTCTGGACCTTGATCGGTAATTGTATATTCACGAATCCCCTTGTCATGCCATGAACCGCGCATCTTAAAGACATTGACTGCCCGTGCCATTTCTCCACGAATTTCTACGTATTGCAACAGCAGGATGGTGTCGGTGATGGTAGAGATGTGGGATTCGGTAATGGAGTTTGACCCCATAAACTGATCGGTTGTGTTGGTGAAAAAGCCTGTGATCTCCTCTTGTTTGGCGAACCCAGTCACCCCAATCACAAATTGCCGGAAGGCATTGTTGCTAACTCCCCGTGCGAGGGCAGAAAGGGAGTCGATCGCAATCCGAGTGGGCTTAAAGTTGGCAATTTCAGATTTGATGATTTGCAGATGATCTTCCAAACCTGCCGATTCGGGATAGGCACAGATGATTTTTAATAACCCCTGCTGCTCTAGATCCTCAAAATCGATCCCCCAGGAGGAGGCATTGCGAGAGAGCTGGGCGCGAGATTCTTCGTAGGCAAACAGCAGCGATCGCTCCCCGATGCGGCAACCATCTTGGAGAAATTTACTGACCAACAACGTTTTGCCCGTGCCAGTCGCCCCAGTTACGAGGATGATGGAATCTTTGAAGAAGCCCCCCCCGCACATTTCATCTAAGGTTTTAACGCCCGACGAAACCCGAACATTGGACGATCGCTGAGTCAAGCGCATTGCTCCTAGGGGGAAAATATTGACGCCATTATTGGTGATGGTAAAGGGGTATTCCCCTTTCATGTGGGTGGTGCCCCGCAGTTTGAGGATTTCGATCGTCCGCCGCCGTCGTTCGCCCTCCAGGACATTGCGCACGATCGCCACGTTGTCAGAAACGAATTCTTCTACCCCAAACCGGGCAACGGGTCCGTATTCCTCCACCCGTTCGGTGGTCATGATTGTGGTTGCGCCCACCTGTTTTAACCGTGCCACCAAACGAAAGATCTCACGGCGGACGACTGAGGCAGCGTCGTATTGTTGAAACACAGCCGTGACTGAATCGATCGAAACTCGACGAGCCTTGTATTTACGAATTGCATATTGAATGCGTTCAATCAGAGCGGAGAGATCAAACGTGCCAATCACCTCTTGCCCCTCCGGATCGGGGGAGGCATCCAGGATAAACAATTTTCCTTGGTCAATCAGTTTTTGCAAATCCCAGCCAAAGCTTTGGGCGTTTTTGATGATGTCAGCCGGTGATTCTTCAAAGGTGACAAACACGCCCGATTCGTCAAAATGGGTAATACCGTTGTAGAGAAATTGCACGGCTAGGAGCGTTTTTCCCGTGCCCGATGTGCCGCTAATGAGAGTTGTCCGACCGATCGGCAAACCCCCATGGCTGATATCATCAAAGCCTTCAATTAGAGTCCGAATCTTTTGAACGCCCTCCATCGCGTGTTGTCCTGCTGAGTTCGTTGAAGTCATACTGATTTTATAAGCGGATTAAACAAGCGATCGACTCTAAACAAAAGCATAAAGTGCAATCACAAAGTGGCAAACAACCCCATCCCAACTTCCATTTGAGCACTTTTTCCTAAGCCGCGACCATACCAAACCTAGGCAGCTTTAAGGGTTATAAAGTTCATCTTCGCGTAACTCATCGTAAAGCAGATCCAATCCAATCAACACTTTCTCTCGATCGGACAAGTCGCCAATAATGCGGCGAACGGGGGGAGGAAGAATTTTTGCCAGCGTTGGGGTGGCAAGAATTTTATCTTCTTCGGCGAGCTGAGGATTTTTGAGTACATCAATCACTTTCAGCGCATAAACCCCTTGAAACTCTTGCTCTAGGATATTGTTCAATGTTTTGAGAGCACGAACTGAACTTGGAGTATTACCCGCTACGTAAAGTTTTAGGATGTAAATTTTTTTTAAGGCACTCATGGGCGGTTGTAGTTACTGAACAGGGAATCAAGATCATAGATAAACGCTTATCAAGACTCTCGTGGGATTGAACGACGATACATTTCGCACAGATGGGCGATCGCATCAATTAACGTTAGTCGATAATCCAATAAAACTTCATCACTACGTCCCTCCAGTTTTAGTTGCTTAGAAAACTCATCCATCAACTCCATATGAATTTCTACAATTAGCGAAACTGGGATATCAGCCAAAAACGCCACATTGACAAATCGATCGATTCTCTTATTTAAATCTAGGTCATTGGAGAAATAATTAAGCACAATTTCTCGGTAATCATTCTTGAGCTGCTGCAACAGTTCCTGCTTTTGAGGCTGAGTCATGTATCGCAGAAAAGCAGAGGGATTACGTTTGTAGTAGACGCCTAGATAGCCAAGCCGCTCCTTCAACTTCTCAGCTAAGCGGTGTTGCTGAATGAGCAAAGGGGTCGGCTCATCGGAGCGAGAAGGCATGCCCTGAACAGCTTCACCCGGCTTAGTTAAGGTGAGAAACTGCTCGATCGCTGCCTCGATCCACTTGGGGAAGTCAGTGACGACCTCGGTTGAAGGTATGGCAATCGTTGCTGGGTGATAGGAAGAGCCAGACTGCCACTGCTTTGACTGTATCACTGACCCGTCAACCTTCAAAAGGTCACAGGGTTGGTTGTCATCTAAGACCAGCATGGGCAGGACAACGCCTGCTCGCCATAGCTCTGTATAAAACCCGACTAGCTCAGCATTATTTTGCATAATACTTTGCACAATTAGGCAATCAATCTGTTCGCGATGCTGGTGAATAAAGGCTAAACAATCTACTGGCTGTTGAAACACCGTCAGTAAATGGCTATCGTTGCCCAATGCCTGAGCAAGCGATCGCCTTAGGGAGTCGGTGTGGATCAGAGCGCAGACTGAGAATGTGGAAGGCAAAATAACAACAAGCCCAAACAGTGAAGATTGGTTTACAAATTCGTAGAAATATAACGAACAATCCGGGCAAATTAACGATTAGCTTAATATTTATTGTAATTCCAAACGCTTTTACTGCCTTTAAGTACCGTCATAATGAGGCTATGGTTTAACTCGACTCAACTTAGACCTTAACCGCGATTCTAGCCGCTGTCATTTCAGCCCATTGCTCAGACCCCTATTGGGTGAGTTGGTTGAGCTGAATTGATCACGCTAAACTATGCTAACTGCATCCAAGGTCGAGTCGTTGACCGCTTTAAAGATGGACTGAGTTGCTCATGTCCTTTGGGTCGTTCCACTTAGGTTCCACTTAAGTATCCCTCTGAGTATTGTTCTAATTTAATCATTCCACCTTTGCTCAAATCACACGAGTTTTAATTCAGTACCTGTGCCAGGGTTAGCCAAATAGTTTCACCAGAGCACTTAATTTTACTGTAATTCTCCGTTTGAAATAGTTTTCAGATTTAACGTTGGGTTCCGATATCGTTAATTTCATGCATGCCATTTCATTGAGGGAATTTAGTCAGTTTGTCCCAGTGTGTACTGGGGTTGACAGTGTAATGGCAGTGTGGGAGCTGTTTCGGGAGAAACGGTGTAGTCAGTTGGTTGTAGTTGATTCCCACCACTGTCCCTTAGGAGTTCTGCAATTGCAAACGCTGGTGGCATACCTATTCCCCCTGCCCGCTGAGCGATCGGAGTCTGCGCTGGTCCAAGCCGAAATCGATTGGCAGTTGAGTATTGAGCAAGCGTCCAGGGAAGTCAGGCGATCGCTGATCCAACCTATTCCCACCCTCTCAGTCCACTGTACGATTGACGAATTCCATTCCTATCTGCAAACCACGTTAGAACGTCAATGGGTACTGATAGACTCGCTCGGACGCTACGTGAGTGTGCTTGATTTTTCCCATGTGTGGCAACTATTTGCCACATACCCCCAGCCTCCTGCTCCGTCACCCCCTGCGGCTCAAACCAACATAGCCATCTCATCGACCCACACTCCCGAATTGCCCTCTAGCGTATTGATCCATCTATTGGAACAACTCCCCCTGCCGTTGATGCTACAAACCAGCGAGGGGCGGGTAATTGCCCAAAACCTGGCATGGCGACAGCAGGTGCGGGAACTAAACGATCCGGCGGAACTACAACAGGAGGCGGCAACCGTTTTAGAGGCGATCGCCCCTTCGACAAATCGCGAGTCTCCCCTGCGCGATCGATATGCCAAACTTGCCTATCAGCCCACCCTCGACCCCCACCTGCTAGACGGTTTTGTAGGGCAACAGGATGCCGTCCATTCTACCCTCTGTCAATTGGGAACAGATGGAGATACCTGTGTGTGCGTTTGCGCTACGAAGGCAGGGCAGGAGCGGGTTTGGCAGTTTAGCAAAATTTCTCTGAGGGCGATCGTTCGTTCTACCCATCCCAGTGCCTTGGCTCCCCAACGGGTGTTTCAGCATGCCCATGCGGCTCGTCCATTCCAATTGGCGGCATTTAGTCAGGATGGGGCGGCTTCAGTGGACCAAGACAGCCTGGTTGAAACCGAAGATCTGTGGCTCGTTCTTGCCCAAGACACTACCGAAAAACAGCAGGTGACGCGAGAGCTAGCGGCTAAAAATGCCGATCTGATTCAAATTAATCGTCTTAAGGATGAATTTCTAGCCTGCATTAGCCATGAGTTAAAAACTCCATTGACGGCGATTTTGGGTTTGTCAAATTTACTCAAAGATCAGCAACTGGGGGATCTGAACGATCGCCAACTGCGCTATGCCAAATTGATCTATCAGAGCGGTCGTCATCTGATTTCGATCGTCAATAACATTCTTGATTTGACTCGAATTGAAACTGGGCAACTGGAACTCATTCCTGAACTGGTGCAGATCGAGACGGTTTGCAACCGCGCCCATGAGCAAGCCAAACATCTGCTAGCAGTTGAAAAGACGAATCGTGTGGAGGAGGACGAGTCAGCGGAACTGGGATTTACGTTGACCATTCAGCCTGGTGTAGCGGCGATCGTGGCGGATGAAATGCGCCTGCGGCAGATGCTGACAAATTTAATTTCTAATGCATTAAAATTTACTCCCCCCCAAGGACGCATCGGGCTGACGGTGGAGAATTGGGAGGGGTGGATTGCATTTACAGTATGGGATACGGGGATTGGCATTGCCGCTGATAAACAACATTTAATCTTTCAAAATTTCAACAGTTAGAAAATCCACTGACTCGGCGATTTGAGGGGACTGGGCTGGGGTTAGTGTTGACCCAACGATTAGCTCGGCTGCATGGCGGCGACATTACGTTTACCTCAATGGAGGGGAGGGCAGCCGATTTACCTTGCTACTGCCTCCCAACCCACCCCGAACGGGGTTGATGACTCCACCAATCGAACAGAGCGACGGGTCCACAACTCATAACTGCCTCGCCATCATTGTTGAATCGGCTCCCCAGTACCTGCAAACCCTGACCTCACACCTCACGGAACTGGGCTATCGAGTGCGATCGCCCGTTCTGGCACGGAAGCCTTAGAAAAAATTCGTCGTCTCCAGCCTCTGGTTGTTTTTCTCAACCCCATGTTGCCCTTGCTATCGGGGTGGGATGTGTTGACCCTGCTCAAGTCGGAGGTGGCGACCCGACACATCCCGGTGATCGTTACTGCGACTCCAGCCGATCGGCATCAAGCTCAAAGTATTGGGGCAGATGGGTTATTGAGTCCTCCGACGACACTCAAAGCCGTTCAGCAAGTGCTCGATCGCACGGTGCAGCCCTCAACCCCAATGCCAGTGGAGTCTAGCGCTCTAAAGCTGACCGTTTTACACCTACATACGGTGGCTATCCCAGATGCCTCTGCCCCGCCCACCGAGCCGATCGCTGAAATTAATTTGCAGACGTTGTTCTATCCTTACAACTGTCCGGTGTTGGAAGTGGATGATCTAGAGCAGGCTGAGCTACTGGCGCGAGTCTGGAAACCCAATGTGATTTTGTTAGATGGCTGGATTCCAGAACCTCTGGCATTTCTCAAACAACTCAGCCAATCTCCCTTCCTGGCTGCCCTTCCCCTGGTGACATTAACACCTGAAGTAACTCAGGCAGCCAATCAAATCAATGGCTTGTCCGTATTTCCTTGTCTTGACCCCTTCTCTCCACAAAAAACCATGCTTTCGGGGCGTACCCCTGTTCCCGCATTGTTGCAGGTGCTCCAGGTGGCGGCAGGAATGAATTGGATGCCCCACATTTTGGTGGTTGATCTGGCTCTGCTGTCTTCATCCGATCGCTTGCCGGAGTCAACGTTGCCATCTACACCAGCTCCCAGTCCTAGAAATCATCAATGGTCAAGCTGGCTACAAGCGTTTGGGCAATATACCCACACGGCTGGGTTTCGCAACTCAATTGCACGCTCTTGGGGTGAAATTGAGCAAGTCGTACAAGGTCACACGGTTGATTTAGTGCTGATCTGTGTTCGACACCCGCTTGCCCCTACGGCTCATCTAGAAGGAATCAAATCCCTATTGCGAGTTAGGAATAAACCACCCGTTTTGGTGTGGTATCAATCTGCATTGCCATCCCTAGCTCACCCTGAGCCGTTAGATTTGCTGTTGGAGGCGATCGCCACAAATACTTTATCTGCGTCTACGTCCATGCAGGAACTCCTAGAGGAGATCTACAAAACATTCGCTCTCCCCGGTTAAGAGTGGGCGAATCGCTAAGCCTCTCGTTCATCGATAGTTATCAATAGGGTAGTGGTATTTAAGTAATGATTTTTGGTGGTGTGGGCGCAGCCCACACCACCAAAAATCATTCCAAGTTGAGGACTCCCATCAGTAGTTAGTTATCAATAATTAGTTATCGATAATTAGTAAACTGCAACGCCACAGGAAAATCCTCCTGCTTGAGGCGTTGAATCACGGTTTGCAGCTCATCTTTTGATTTTGCAGAAATACGGACCGCATCTCCTTGGATGGATGCCTGCACTTTGTTGAACTCATCTCGAATCAGCTTGGAAATTTGTTTGCCCAGTTCTGTGCTAATTCCCTTGCGCAACTTAATTTCTTGGCGGACTCGGTTTCCTCCCGCTGACTCAACCTTGCCGTAGTCAAAGATCTTAAGGGATAGATTGCGCTTAGCCGCTTTAGTTTGCAGCAAAGTTTGGACGGAATCAAGGGTGAATTCGCTGTCAGTATTGACTAAAATTGCTTCGTCACCTAATTCTAGGGTGGTTTTGGAATCCTTTAAGTCATAGCGACTCTTAATCTCGCGCATTGTCTGGTCTACTGCGTTGACCAACTCTTGGCGATCGAAATCACTGACAACATCAAAGGAATAGGTTGCGGCCATAAATTAATCCCACACTAGAGTTTGAACATCAGCAATCCATCGCTACCGTGCCTTAGGGAGGGGTAGTTTGATAGGCGTGCAGTAAGCTCAGAACAAATAAGGTGGCTGTGCTAGCCGAGCCAATAGCAAACATGAGCGATCGCCCCAACGGCACATTCAAAATATAGAACACAGGATAGAACAATCGGGCGACAACAAACGCCAGCCCTGCACCAGCGGCGATCGACTCCTCCACACCCGTGACCACTGCCATTAAAGCTGCCACCGCAAATAGTAGGAAAGTTTCAAAAGCATTTTGGTGTGCCCATGTTGCTCGCTGTGCATAGGCAGGAAGCTTGTCAAACAGCGATCGAGGTGCTGCCATGTCATACCCTACCTTGACTCGCCCATAGGCAACTACAAGGAATGGAAGGTAGACGAGCGCGGCTGCCGCAACAATGGCAGAGAGCAAGGTGATAGATACAGGTAGGGTCGGCAGGATAGTCATCAGTAGATTTGCTAACAGGTTCACTTACATCATCAGTAGACCGTGTTTCCTCCCAACCCACTGACTAGTCGAAATAGAACAAGGTCACCAATTTACGTTGCTCCTCCGCGTCTCGACAGGTTTTTAGAAGGGTTTGGCTGTCGTGAAACGCAAAGCAAACCAACTGCTGACAGCGTGAAACAATTTCCTGGTTACAGAGGGCGCTTGCCTCTGCCAATGACAACTGGTCATTAGCTGGGTTTCGACCAAATGCATAACCTGCTCCAGTTGCTCTCTCGATTCGCGGGGTTGGCGATCGAGGCTTTGGGGCAAAATCACCGTTAACAAATTAGGATCC
>JAAUSV010000125.1 GCA_012032525.1 Leptolyngbyaceae cyanobacterium SL_7_1 | reverse complement strand
GTAGTTCAGGGTTTGGCAGATGGTCAGGGCAATTAGCTCAGCGGCAATTGTTCCATTCATAGCTCTAACGCAGAGCGAAACCATTCGCCTCTACCCTGGGAGGGTTCTCTAGCCATTAGAGCCGAAATTTTTAGAAGATCACCTACCCCGTTGCTGTGTTCTACAACACAAAAACCATGACAACCTCCTAAAGATAGATATTTTTTTCTCAGAAAAGGCGTTACTGTTCTTAACAGAACCCTTAACTAGGTTAAATACCCATGGCTAATATTGTTGAGACTGCTGTAAACGCTGGTTCTTTCAGCACCCTAGTTGCTGCGGTTAAGGCTGCCGGATTGGTTGATACGCTCAGTGGCGAAGGTCCGTTTACTGTGTTTGCGCCAACGGATGAAGCTTTCGGCAAGCTTCCAGCAGGTACGGTGGAAGCTTTGTTGCAAGACATCCCCAAACTAACGAAGATCCTCACCTATCACGTTGTTTCTGGCAAAGTGATGGCGGCTGATGTGGTGAAGCTGACCTCAGCCAAAACCGTTGAAGGCTCGGAAGTAAAAATCGATGCGTCGAATGGCGTCAAGGTAAATGATGCAACGGTTGTCACCCCCGATGTTGCGGCTGATAATGGCGTCATCCATGTGATCGACACTGTGCTATTGCCTAGCTAGTTTATTTGACCACTCGACCCTGCCTCGTCTGCCCTGGTCTGTCCTGAAAATCAGATCTCCTGCCTATTTGCTCAATCATGCTACGGAATGATCCAAAAGGGTGAGGTGAGGACGAGGGAGTGAATTTATATTAAGGATACCTGGACATTCCGCTGCTTGTGGGGGCATAAGAGTTGCGGATGTCCAGGTATTTTATTTATCTGGCTCTAGGTTTTGGCAACGGCGATCGTACTGGCATCCAAATTGCGATCGAACAGCACCCGTGGTCTCAGCAAGATTTTGAACAGCAATAGGAGCGATTCTAGTTCCCCAGGGCTGTGTTGACGCTTCCACTGACCAGGGCGACAAAAGAGGATTTCTGTGAGTTGGCGCTGTTGGGCGATCGTCAAAGGTGCAAACCCAATTCGGACAGTGGGATACTCATTACTCAACCCGGTGCCAAGGGCTTCTCCAGCTAAAACCAAGCCTTCTTCCATAATGTCGAGTTGGACGGTCAACCGCCGCTCGGTGTCCACGATGGGAAATCCAGCTTGGGTCAATGCCACCTCTGCCCCAATTTCCGAAACCCGCGTTGTCACTCCCCAAAACACCTGCTCCGCCACACTCAGGCGTACGACGCGCCGCAGATCAAACCATTCGTAGGGATGGGGACGGGGCACATCCAATAAAATCAACAGCGCAATCCCAATCATGATCAGGTTGTAGGCGCTCCACAGCCAACCCAGCCCTATTCCCTTAACTTGGTCAGCCAGATCGGGGTTAGCCGCTTGCCATTCCCCCTTGAGCATACAAATCCCCAGGTTTAGCCACAGACTAATTGCCGTAGCCACAAACAGAAGCAGCAACGGCAGGGCAAGTTTCCAGTTAAATGAAAACCGATCGCTCGCCGTTCCCTTGGGGGTTACTTTGAATCCGCTGGAGAAGGGATTGAGCATGACTTGTACCACCGTCAATGCCAGCGGGAAACAGAGTACGAGGGAATAAATATTTGATAGTAGTGCCGATCGAGAGCGGTAATTGAGCCAGGAAAAGGTGGTGAGCTGCACCAAATAGTAGGGCAAAAAGAAAAACATCAACTCCGCTGCCGTGGCACGAATCGGGATGGTGCCCAGAAAGGAATAGGCAAGGGGCATCAACAAAAAGCCCACCGTAGAGATGCTGGTAAACCAGTGCAGGAGTCCTTCAAAGTGGGCAAGTCGTTGCAGTGGTTTTAACCCCGGAATCGTCAGGGGATTGGATTTGATAAAAAAGGCTTGCAGAGTGCCCCGTGCCCAGCGCAACCGCTGGACTGCGTGGGCAGCAATATTTTCAGCCGCCAACCCAGCGCTGAGTTTTTCGTCTAGATAGATCAGGTGATAGCCCCGCGCTGACAGTCGAATGCCAGTGAAATAGTCCTCACTAAGGGAATCGGTGACAAAGCCCCCGGCTTCCTGTAGGGCACTGCGGCGCACCACAAAGGATGTGCCAGAACACACCACACTGCCCGCCCCATCCCGAATCGGTTGGATCTGTCGATAAAACACTTCCTCTTCGGGAGTGAGGATGTTTTCCAACCCCAAATTGCGGGCGATCGGATCGGCATTGTAAAAACTCTGGGGCGTCTGCACCAATGCCACCTGTGCTTCCTGAAAAAAGCCAACTGTGCGAGTCAGAAAAATTCTTGGTGGGAACAAAATCGGCATCAAACACCACAATCAACTCGCCTGCGGTTTGGGCGATCGCATGGTTCAAATTCCCTGCCTTGGCATGGCGATTATCCGGGCGAGTCCGATACTTACACCCCAACTCCGCCGCCAACTCCCGCACCTCTGGGCGGCGGGTGTCGTCGAGCAGGTAGATGGTTTTGTGGGGGTAGTCCATTGCCTGACACCCCATCACCGTGCGCCGCAGGATAAACAGCGGCTCATTGTAGGTGGGAATCAACACATCCACCGTGGGGACAAAGCTGCCGTCTAAAACCATGCTGGCGTACCGATCGGCTTCTGGGCGGCGATCCCGCACATTCAACATCAAAAATAGTTGCAAAGTGCTACTAAACAACATCACCATTTCCAAACCAAACAATCCCAAACTCAGGACGCCATTGCGGGGACTATCCAGATTCAATGTTGCCAGCGATCGCCAGCACACATAGCGAATGGTGAGAAATAGCAAAATCCCCACCACCACAATCCGTGATCCACGACGGGGTTGGGGCGAGACTTGCATGACCAGCAAAACAATGACGAATAGGGCGATCGCTGGAAACAAAAGGTAGTAGCCCGCCACCATGGGCACTTCCAACCAGAGCGGTGGGTTATGTTGCAGCAAATTGAGTTGAGCAAAGATCCGGGTGATGGTGCCTTGTCCGACAAACCAGCCCGCCACGATCGCTCCAGCCATCAGCACAGTTCCTAGCATCACAACTGTAGCGATTTGTAGACGGGATACTTGCTTTGATTGCGGAGATGATAAACCCTCGCTTAAGTGAGAAATTGTCATCGTAATCACTACCTCAAGCAGATTTAAAACGTATACGGATCAATTGCAAGGGGGGATTGCGATTGGCTGAGTCAATCTACCCAGTCGATCGCCATGCTACTGGTTATAGGGTAGTCTTTGTTATTTGTGGTGAAAAAATATAATTAGCGAGTTTTGCCCCGTGCATCGAGTAGGCTAATTCAAATCTATTTCTTATTTAGCAATCATTTTGACGATCGAAATAACTTTTACAGTAAAACCGTTGATCATCCTCCAGATAAACTTTGTTTACTGTGGAACATCCGTTACCCACTAAAGCTTGTAGGATGCTGTCAGGCGGTTGTGCAAGGAAATTTTTGTCAATTGCTCCCTAGAGATAAATCCATTCCTACGGGTAAGAGCGTAACGATTACTATTAGCCATGGCACAACCCCCCACCTAACCCAGGCAGCCTATTTGCTGAGTTGCAGTCTGCTTTAATCATTGATCGTTTCACTATTTCCAGGTCGGAGAGATCCTAATAAGAGGTTGGTATGGACACGATAGATCTGACAACACTGATCCATCCGGCGATCGCAGTCTTTTTCGTATTTCCGTTGATTGGCACCGTGGTGCATTTTGCCTGGCAAACCCGGCAACGTCGCCTCCAAGCGGCGGATCAGGGCAAAAGCAAAATTCCCCCGGCGTCGGACCAGAACACTTAAAGCTAGGACGGTGGCTGAGTTCCGCCGTTGTGGGAATCGCGCTGCTGGGCATGGCTCACCCGTTGATCTCCAAATTTATTCAAAACAAAACCTGGACAACTGAGCCACTGCGGGTGGCATTTGTGGCAATCATGTATGGGCTGACGATCGCCTCGTTGGTTTTATTGCATCGCGCCCGCCCTCCCCTATGGCGCGCTGTCTTTGCCACATTGACGGGGATGGGATTGGTTTTGCTCGGATGTCAACCAGAAATCTTTCGCCGGGGCAACGAGTGGTATGCCTCCCACTATTATTTCGGCATGACAGCGGCACTGCTGATGGTATTCTCCCTGGCGATCGTGCAAGACATCTATCAAGATCGCAAACATCGCTGGCGCATTGCCCATACCATTTTGAACTCGATCGCCCTGCTGTTTTTCATTGGGCAAGCAATGACAGGAGCCCGCGATCTGCTAGAAATCCCGCTGCATTGGCAATCTCCTGTGGTCTACACCCTCTACGATCCCAACTGCCTCAACCAACCCTGCAATGTCCAAGTCACCGCTCCCCCCGGACAATTCAACCCTAAACAACCGTTGAATGTGCAGATTTCAGGAGCACCACCGTCGCCGTAAGTCCTTACCCTACCCCTAGCCCCTATCCTTCCCAATCAACGTGTTGGCACAGAGAATCCCTGAAGCTGCCACTGCCGGAACGCCAATGCCAGGGAGGGTGCTGTCGCCGACGCGGTAGAGATGGGCGATCGGGGTTTGGCAATTGGGAAACATGCCTTGCCCCGCCGCGATCGCCGCTCCGTAGGTTCCCCGATGGCGGCGCAGGTAGTGGGCATGGGTAAGGGGAGTGCCGATGAGTTCTAGGACAATGCGATCGCGTAGATCCGGGATCACCCGCTCCAAAGCGCGGAACAGGGGAGCAGCCCGATCGCGCTTCTTAGCGGCATAGGATTGGTCGCGCTGCCAACCCGTGTGGGGTTCCAGGGTGTAGGCGTGGACGACGTGGTGTTCCGGTGGCGCCAGCGCGGCATCCCAGACCGAGGGAATCGAAATCATGCAGGTGTTGCCCGGCACGGTGATGTCTAACTCGGCGCTGTGGACCACAACGTGGTGCCCGGTGAGGTGTTCAAGTCCTTGCGATCGGATTCCCAAATGCAGATGCATAAAGCTGTCGATCGTGGGAGTTTGCAGCGCCCGTTGCCGATCGCTAGCAGGCAAGTCGCTCGGATCAAGCAGGTGGGTGTAGGTGTCCCACAGGCTGGCATTGGAAATTACCGTGGTGGCTGGCATCACTTCCCCTGTTTTCAACTCCACCCCGATCGCCCTGCCCTGTTCCACCAAAATCCTGTTTACGTGGGCGTTGAGCCTGAGCTTGCCACCCCAGCGCTCTAGCCCCCGCACCAACGCTTGAATGATTGCCCCGCTGCCGCCCACGGGATAGTCCACCCCCGATCGTGCTCGCTCCCCCAACATAAATGCCACTTCGGGGGCGATCGTGCCCGCTGCCTTTAGACCAGACAGCAAAAAACATTCCACATCGATCAGTCGCCGCACCCAGGGATCACGCACCGTTTGATCCATCACTGCTGCCACCGAGTGTTGCACCAATCCCAGTTCCGGCAGCAATTTCAGCAGTTCCCACGGATAGCGTCGCAACAACACGGGGATCACCGAGAGATCCGATCGCAGGTCCATCACCGGAATCCCCCGCAGCGCCTCGTAGAGTCGCAACAACCGCCGCTCAAATTGCTCAAACTCCTGTGCCCCGTGGGGAGTGATTTCCGCCAGCGCCGCCCGGTAGCGATCGCCCTGGCTATAGACTGGCAAGGTGGCATCGGGAAAATGGTAGTGCCCAAACGGGTCGTAGGGAATGGTGGCAACGCCCTCCCCCAACTCCGTCAACACCTGCTGCAATGGATTGAGGGAGGCGCGATCGCCCAATCCACAAAAAAACGACGGTCCAGAGTCAAAGTGAAACCCCTGCCGAGAAAAGGCATGGGCAGCCCCGCCTGCGATCCCATGGCTTTCACACACCACCACCCGTCTGCCACGGCGAGCCAGTAGCCCCGCCGCCACCAGTCCACCAATGCCGCTACCAATCACCAGAATGTCAGTTTGAGTCATGATGCTATAGTTGGTCGATCGCTGCTACAACCTGCTGGGAAATAAACGGCAATATCGCCTCGTTTTGGCTATGTTCTACCCCTTCGGTAAAGACAACGACCACAAAGGGGCGGGCATTGGGCAATTCAACGTAGGCGGCATCGTGGCGGACACGGCTCATCAGTCCAGCTTTTGACCAGAGTTGGGCGGTGGAGGGCAAGCCACCCCCTAGGAACCCCGTGACTTGGTTCTCCGGATCGGCAGATAACTGAATCGGATCGAGGGAGCGGCGCAGCAGGGTGGTCATGGCGTGCGATCGCGCCGCCGACACCGCCACCCCTCCGATCATACTGTGGAGCAATCGAGCGGTGGCATTGGTGGTGAGCATGTTGCGGTTCTCCAACAGGTCGCCTAAAAATGCCCGTTCCCGTCCGTAGGCTCCGTCACACCAAGTTTTTTGGTTGACGTTGACTGTTTCGAGTTCTGCCCATTGCAGGGATTGCAGATAGCGATTGATCAAATTTCGCTGGTGCTTCCAGGTGGCAAAGGGGCAGCGGGCAACTCTGGACCGCTGGTGGTGCCAGTGAGCACGTCTACCACCAGACTAGTGGCATCGTTGCTGGAGTCTACAATCATGTCGTGCACGGCGCGATCGAGTTCGCTAGAGGGCGAAATCATTCCCTGTTCTAGCCACTCGTGCACCGCGATCAAGTAAACCAGCTTGACCACACTGGCGGGATAGATCCGTTCGACCCCACGATAGGCAAACCCACGCACCGGGTGCTGCCAAAACGCCTCTGGGCTGAGCGCCCCTCCCGTATTGACGATCGCCGGGGGATCGTAGACCAACCAGGTCAGGGCAAGTTGATTTTCGGCAAGGGTGGGAAATTGCTGCCGGGTGGCAACGATCAGGCGATCGCCCCACGACTCCAGGGCTGGGTCGCGTTGAAAAAAAGCCATACAAAATTCAGAAATGCAAACACATTATAATAACCTGACATTTTTGCGATAGATTTGCCTGAGTGGCGATCGAGATGGGATTATTCATCTAAACTTACTTATAAGCGGATCCGCGAGAGTGCCAATCGCTACCCAAACTTGGTGATTGCTTCCGCAATTATTAGGAAATAGTGGCGAAAATATCCCAAATCAACCGGATTTTCAGAAAAAACTGGCTACAAGCATCGCTTTAAGCCATGGCTCCAGGGGTTGATTTGATTTTTCTAATGGGTGGATAACCGTCCGGATGGGTGATGGGGAGCGGGTCTTATGACAAAGAGCAAAGACATTACGCTGGTCTGTGGGATGCTTAACTCGTATTACTGTTGAAATGATGTCATGATTGCCATTGCCGAACTTCAATCTGCCCTCGCCCAAGGCAAGATTCAGGAATACCAATGTCAGGAAAACTTGAATCTATACGATTCCCCTGCCTTGGAGCAATTAGCCACCCAGGCGATCGCTAAACGGCATGTCAAAATTCACTCCAATCCGCTGACGGCATCTGGAGACCCAGAGTCTGCCCTACTGGTCAGTCTGTGTGAGGATAGCTATCCCGGCTGGATGGCGATCGACGACCTAGCCACCCTGGTGCCTGCCGCTGCGCCCTATGAAGCTATTGAGCGATCGCCAGAGGAGATTCAAGCGCGGTTGCCTCAGGTGTTGGAGTACGCCCATCAAGCAATGGACCATCCCAACTATTACCTTTGGGGCGGAACGGTGCCACCCAACTACGATTGTTCGGGGCTAGTCCAAGCCGCCTTTGCCTCGGCGGGCATCTGGCTTCCCAGAGACTCCTACCAACAGGAGGCATTTGTAGACCCTATCTCCGTATCAGCCCTGCAACTGGGCGATCTGGTTTTTTTTGGCACCCCAGAGCGCTGTAGTCACGTGGGGATCTACATCGGCGACGATCGCTACATCCACAGTTCCGGCAAAGAGCAGGGGCGCAATGGCATTGGCATCGATCGGCTTTCTCTGGAGGGAGACGCCATTAGCCAAGCCTACTACCAACAGTTTCGCGGGGCAGGGCGGGTAGTGACTAGCTATCGCCCCGTGGAGCCTTTTGCAACTCGATCGTCATAAATAGACCCAAATAGTGATTTAGGGGTGTCAACAGCCATTCCGCCAGGGCAACCAAGGGGTAAATCCAGGAGGGCAGCAGTTGCCTCAGTGATAGCCCACCGCTCAGCAGATAGCGGAAGGGGGTGTGGATTCTGGTGGCACAGAGGCGAAGGGTTGGGTATTCCTGAGTAAATAGCGGGCGATCGCGCTCAAAAATGATCCAGGGGATTGCCATGTTTGCCCCAGTCAAGGGCCCCCCTTCCTCAAACCCCCAGTCGCCCCGTGTGTTAAAGGGTTCGTGGTGAAAGTGGGTGTAGATAAACTTAGAAAACGCCGTGTTTGCTGGTTCAATCATCACAACCTTGCCACCAGGACATAAACAGCGCTGCATCTCATCGAAAAAGCGCCTGGAATCCTTGATGTGATGCAACACATCGATCATGATAAAGGCGCTGACACTGCTATCCGCCAGGGGCATATCCATTGCCGAAAACACCCGATCGACCCCACTGTAGGGCAACACATCGGTTGTAATAATGTGGGGCGCAAGGGTTTTAATGAAGCTTGCGCCACTCCCCAGTTCCACCACCATGCCTTGCGGGGGGGCGGTAGCAATCTTACCCAGGATTTCTTGATAGAAGCTCCGATAGGTTTTCCATAGGAATGGTTTGCGTTGAATAATATTGCGAATCAGATAGATATTGTTTGGATCATCCAAATCCTGGATCTGTTTTGATTCTGGTAATTTAAGTTGACCCAAGAGGGCACTGAGGGAACTAAGAATGACCATGGGATTATCGGGGTGGTTGACAAGGAATTAGCTAAATGGTTTGAGGTGGTACAGCGCTTGGGTTCTTCCCTCAAACACCACATCAAACTTGACGGAGGGTTTAAACTTCTCCCGTCTCCCTGTAAACGGAGCAATCAGTAACAACACACAATTGCGTTGAGGAGTGGTGAGCCGTTCAAGGGATACGGTTTCGGTGTAGGACGAATAACTTTCCTGGTCATCCCTTGGTTCGTTATAAAAAACCGTGTTTGGGTAGAGTTGGTTGAGTCGCTCTGCAAACACCGCCCCGCCTTTCAACCCCCGTGCATTGGTCCAAATATCCCCAAAATACAACGCCGATTCCACCGAAGAAAACCGCTTTGCCATAACTTTGCCACAGGTTTGATAGTCCGAATTGGTGGTGAGGATCGTATCTAGTTGTGCCAGTTCCCGTTCATATACCGTTGATCGGCGAGCGATCGAGGTAAAGGCTTGATCAACCTGATTAATGCCGATCGCACTACAAAGCACCAGGGCGATCGTCGAGGTGATCAAAATAGAGCGATCTCTAAAAATAGTCCGCCTGAGGATGAGAAAGTCCAACAAATGCAGGCTGAGGAAAATTAAAAATCCAGCCAAGCCAACCGAGGGTACAAGGTAGCGGGCTGAGGAATTTTCCACCGCCGTGATCAAAATTTGACCCCAAACCACTAGCCCAACCACAACCGAGAGAAAACATAGGGTGCGATTTCGGTGATTGGCGATCGCTGGGGAGACAAAGGAACGGCGATTAGACCAGAAGTACGCCACTGCCAAAAAACACAGCAGGTTGAATAGCAAAAACACCCCAATAAAGTTTTGATTTCTGACAAAAATGTTGTTGAGATGGCTGGCAAAACTGTCCGTTTCTACAAACCCACGCTCCCCTGTGCCATAGAGTCCCGTGTGGGTTGTCAGGGTAACTATCCAATCTAAAACTCCACTGTAGTAGGGAATAATGGGAAACGTCGCCAATAGGAAGGTGGCAATGGCAGCCACGATCGCCAATAATTTTCCTCGCCATCCAGCAACCAGCAGAAAGAAAAAAACCATTGGCACAAACGTTATTTTGGTTGCCATTCCCAAGCCAAATATCACCCCAATTCCTAGGGCAAACCAACGGGATCGATCGGCGGTTTTGTCATACCAATAGGCAACTAACAGTAATACTAAAAGCTGGCTAATACAAAACAATAGGGGTTCAGGAGCCACCCGACTCGCTTCATTCACAGCCAATGTTCTGACAGTAATGAAGGGAGTTGTTTGTAGGAGTAAGCTCAACCCCAAATGGTTGGATAAAAGCAAAGAACCCAAACCAACAACCAACAAACTGAGGGCAGCTAGAACCACTAGCGTGTCATTGATCCAGTAAAGATAGGATTCGGGATTTGTTAAAACACTGTCTGTTAAATTGGTCGGCGATGTAGCCCATACGGATGAGAAGAAATAGCCCACCCGTAGGACTATCGTCCCCAAGATCTGCATTGGAGTACCCGGATGATCGACGTGTCCGGGTGCTTCAAAATTAGCAACAATTAGGGAATTTAGCAGGTAGGCGTAGTCGGGATCTTGATTCACCGTCCACCAAAAATTGCCCTTTTGATGACTCAGAAATCCATGGGAGATCAGATAGGCGATCGGCAAACAAAGCAACAGCAGCGGGCTGATCAGAGATTTCGTTTTCACTGGAATTTCAACCTCGATCGAACGATCTGTTCAGTACAAAAAACTGCATTCAACTGGCATTCATGCTAATTAAATTTAATCTTTCGAGCTGCATACAGACACATCTTGAAGAGGTTTAGCCCCTCCTTGACGTGTTGGATATTAGAACTACCATACTGTCTGGGAAAATAGCGCACCGGAACGTCTTTAATCTTCAAGCTCAATTTCGCCGCACCAAACAATAGATCAAAATCACCGAACGGATCAAAATCGCCAAAATAGGAACGATTTTTGACAATTTTCAAGTAGTTTTCTTTAGAAATTACCTTCGTACCACAGAGCGAATCCTTAATTCGCGTATTGAGCAGGTAGGACAGCAGCCAGGCAAAAAAGCGATTTGCCATGCGATTAAGCAGCGGCATGGCAACCGCACTAACTGGATAGATCAGACGGCAGCCATTTGCCATCTCACAATAGCCCGACGCCACCGCCTGGAAAAAATACACCAGATCTTCGGGTCTCACCGTCAAATCGGAGTCAAGAATCATCAGCACATCGCCCGACGCCATGTCAAACCCTTGACGCACCGCATTGCCCTTGCCCTTGCCCGTTTGCTGGCAAATCTTGATGTCCCACTGATCCCCATACTCCGCCTGCACTCGCTGAATCTCTGCCCAGGTATCATCCACCGAGTGCCCTTCTACAAAAATAATTTCGGTATGCTTACCCAGGCGGGGCATGCGGGTAATGCAGCTTTCAATGTTGCCCGCTTCGTTGCGAGCCGGAATAATCACACTACAGGTTTTTTCCCGGATGGCGCTTTGGGCGGCGATCGCTTCCGGCATCCGTCGCGCCACAATAAATTCTGACAAACACAAGCTATTCAACCCCGGCAGAGGAGCCAAAAACCGATTTACAAACCCAGAGATCAGCGGAATCCATTTGGGCAACAGCAACCGCTTACTGTGATTGATTACCTCAAACCCAGATAGGTTCAACAAGTTTTCTAGGTCGTTGAAGCTCAGCCAATTGAGCGGGGGCAGCGGCATTCGTTGCTGGATCAGCGTCGCAAAGGACAGAATCGTCTCCCAAGCAGGATTGTGGAAGCTGAGAATCAACCGAGTGGAGGGATCGCAGGCTTTGTGAACATTCTTGAGCGCTTTGGGGACATCTTGGATGTAACTCAAGGTGTTTGCCATCAGCACATAGTCAAAGGTCTGCGTAGGCTGAAACTCCTCAGCATCTTCTGTATGAAATTCCAATCGGGGAAAGGTTTGCTTTGCCTCCTCCACTGCCAGCGAGTTGACATCAATGCCCACACCCTGCCGTGGCTCGATCGCCGCCAGCAAATAGCCCAACCCAGACCCTACCTCCAACACCTGCGATCGAGGTTGCACCAAAAACTGGTACTCGCTTCTAGATCGGTGTAGTAGTAGAGATTGCGATTTCTCCACTTTTCAAGTTCACGACTTTGGATATACATACTGAAGATCGGGCGAGTGGGCGATCGACCCTCCCTTTAATTTCTAGAAAATTAAAAGATGGGCGACTGACCAAAGGGCAATGGAGATGATACTACATTTTCTGTGAGCATGATCACAATTTCCCCACGAAACCGATTTCGTGGGGAAATGTTGAAGCCCAAAGAAGACCATCAGCCCAAGACAAAATCGGCGCGGGTAATGCGGTTGGGCGACACCCCGACCACCACCGCCAGCACCTGATTGTTATCCTTCAGTTGAATCAGCGTATTACCTGCCTCTGCCCCACTGCCCCGACGAATGGCGAGATCGGACACCTGCAACCTGCCTGCCAAGGCGAACCGATCGATCC
>JAAUSV010000124.1 GCA_012032525.1 Leptolyngbyaceae cyanobacterium SL_7_1 | reverse complement strand
TAAATCTACCAAGCCGTACTCTGCCCAACGTCGATCGACCATTGCCGCTATGTCTGCATCCGACTCTAGGGGTGCACCCCACGGGTGATCGGTTTCTGGCGGGATCTTGGTGGTGGCGTCGATGCCCATCCGTCCGCCCAAGCCGATTTTTTCGCTGGCAAAGTCGAGGGTATCAAATGGTGTTTCTGGCAAAATAAACACATCCCGCACCGGGTCAACCTTAGAGGTGATTGCCCACACCACCTGACGCGGATCGCGGATGTTGATGCTTTTATCAACTACAATCACAAACTTAGTGTAAGTGAACTGGGGCAAGGCACTCCAAAACGCCAATGCCGCCCGCCGAGCTTGACCGGGATAGGCTTTGTCGATCGAAATAATCGCTGCCTTATAGCTAAGCGCCTCCATCGGCAGGAAAAAGTCTACAATCTCCGATACCTGTTGGCGCAGGATCGGCGTGTAGATGCGGTTAAGGGCGATCGCCATCATTGCCTCTTCCTTGGGGGGACGACCGCTGAAGGTGGTGAGATAAATCGGGTCTTTGCGGTGGGTGACGCAGTGGAAGCGGACCAGGGGAGAATCTTCGACGCCACCGTAGTAGCCCATGTGATCGCCAAAGGGACCATCCGGCAACACCTCGCCGGGGGTAATCGTGCCTTCGAGGACGAATTCAGAATCGGCAGGAACTTCCAGATCCACGGTTTTGCACTTGGCGAGATTGACGCCACTACCACCATAGAGTCCGGCAAATAGCCATTCCGACAAGTCCACCGGAATCGGGGTTGCTGCCGCCATGATGATCAGCGGATCAACGCTGAGGCGATCGCCACTTCCAACTTTTTCCCACGCTCTGCGGCTTTGCGCAGGTGTCTGGCTCCACCGCGAACGGAGAGCCAATGCACTGTCATCGTGGTTTTGGATTGTAGTTGCAGGCGGTAGACTCCCACATTTGGAGTGCCAGTTTCACAGTCTTTGGTAATTACCAGTCCTAGTGTGATGATTTTGCCTGCATCACTGGGGTAGGGGCGAATCATCGGAATCTGGTGCAAATCCACCGACTCATCCTTTAGCACCACTTGATGGCAGGGCGGTAAAAGATCGCGGTTAGGCTTGGCTTTCACCACATCAAAGAGGACCTTGCCAAACTCGATCGCTTGGGAAATCTTCTTGGGTGGTTTGGGTTGCTGCAACATCCCCAGTTTTTTGCCGAGGGTTTCTAACTCGGCGGGCGTCTCCATGTTCATTGCCCAACAGATACGCTCCACCGTGCCCATTGTGTTGATGGCAACCGAGTAGGGCGAGCCTTTGACATTTTCAAACAGCAAAGCGGGGCCCCCTTGCTGCAACATCCGATTGGAGATTTCAGCAATTTCCAAATCGGGATCAACTAGGGCACGGATACGACGCAGTTGTCCGCGCTGTTCGAGTTGGTTGAGGAAGCCTCGCAGGTCTCTGGGCATGGTTTAGCGATCGCAACGGTTTCCTTCATTATGAAGGAATTTGAGCGTTGAGCTAGCCTACCGTCCCCCGTATGCTGCCATTGGTTCCTTGATAAAGCGAATGTAGAGGTGCTTAAAGGTGGATTTGAGTACACGGGGTGCACCAAAATCGATTGGCATCAGGCGATCGGGCAATTGCCAATCGTGAATTTGCAACTGGTCAGGACTGAGGTGGGGGAACTGAATCTGCTCTACTTCGGGACATAGCCCTAAGCGTTGGGACGCAATGATCGTTGGAATTAAGCTTGGATCGACGTTGAGAATATCGACAATGGCGCGATCGAGGGCAAACACATCTGCCGATGCTCCTAACCATTCTAGGGAACGTGGTTCACCGCCGCTAGGTCCATTGCCTTCGTGTCCGATGATGCCATCGATGATTGTCAAATTAGGAGCGATCGCCCGTGCCGTTTCTACGAGCATCGTGCCGAAGCGATCGCGATCCTTGCCCGCCTCCATGTGCCACCACGCCTTCATCTTACCGGGAACACAACCAAATAGATTTTCACTCCCAAGGTCAGGGTCAATTGCATGTGCGACTTGACCTTGGGCAGGTTGATCACCACGTCCGCTTCCATTGCTTCTTTAGAGAGCAACAGGTGACTAAACTCTTGCCCTGCGATTTGGTAGCGCTTGCCCTGCATCTCCACCACAGGCAGATTTAGTTCCTCAATGAAGGGTAAATACCCGTTTGCCTTTGCCACTCCCAAAGCGCTACCGAAAGCGGGACTATCTCCCAGAAATGGCTCACCTCCCGCCGCCTGCACCATTTGGGCAACGCAGTAGACTAACTCGGGACGAGTGACGCATTCCTTCGTAGGGCGCGACCCGGTGAGCAGATTGGGCTTGAGTAAGACTCGATCGCCCGGTTTAACAAACGCCGCCATGCCACCCAAGGGGTCTAGAAGTTGGTCTAGAGATTGCTGGAGGAGGGAGCGATCGTAGGAGGTCGATCGGATCAGGCTAACGGTGGGGTTCATAAAGAGTTCCTGAATGTGGGCTATCGGCTGTGGTTAGATCCCCGGTTTTTCTTAAAAAGCCGAGGAGCTAGTCTTGGAGTGGGTTATAGGGTGCTGGGTGATCTCTTTGTAGTGTAGACAAAGCCTGTCTGCTCATTTCTGGTACTTCGGGTAATCAGAGAGTCTGAATCATCCATCATTGAATGGTGATCATTTAGGCGCGAATCTTTTTCATTCATGCGCCCACCCTAATCATTCATCATTGAATCTTTTTCATTCACGCACGCACTCTAATAATTCACGCACCAGTCTTTTTGATTCGCACACCCACCCCCATCCCTCCCCTACCCTCTTGCTCGATTTAAGGCGGTCATGCGCTCGGCGTTGGCAAAGACATCTTCTCCCTGAAGCTGCTCAACCGGGGGCTTGACCTCCACCTTCAGCACGTTGTCGATATTGATGAAGACAGATTGTTCGGGAAGCTGGATGATCCACCAATCTTTCTTCAACAGATGCCGCACTTCTAGTTGCAAGGTTTGTAGTGTGCCATCGGTTTCGATCGGGGGGTAGACCGTAAACGATTCACTACTACCGTCTTTGTAATAGAAGGTCATTTGAGTAGAGTCAGTACTGCTATACATACACACCTCGTTGAGTTAGGTTGAGCATCGATCGGGTGAGTCGCAGGGTTTATACTAAACCTGCCCGTAGGGCTACGACGGCTGCTTGAACGCGATCGTCCACCGCCAATTTATTCATAATGCCGCGCACATGGGTTTTGACGGTGTTGGGACTGAGGTAAAGCTGAGCGGCAATTTCTGGGTTGCTCATACCTTCCACCATGAGTTTCAACACTTCTAGTTCTCGCTGCGACAGTTGCCCAATCACCTCTGCCTCCGGGGAGGAAATGGCGGGCTTGAGGTGATCCATGACGCTGCGGGCGACTTGGGGGTCGAGATAGCTAGCTCCTTCCTGAGCCGCCGCGATCGCTGTCAACAGGCGATCGACGGTTGTGCCTTTGACACAGTAGGCATCAGCGCCGCTGGAGAGGGCAGCAATCACCTCATTTTCAGAGGTATGGGAAGTGAGCATGACAATCCGAATCGATGGCTCTGCCTGTTTAATTTGTTGGGTGGCGGCGATGCCATCTAGTCGGGGTAAGCCAATGTCCATCACCACTACATCGGGCTTCAACTCCAAGGCAGCTTTAACACCGAGATAGCCATCATCCGCCCGTCCAACCACCGTAATTCCCGATGCATTAGAGAGGGATTGCTCCAGCCCAAGTTGCATCATTGGGTCGTCTTCAACAATCAGAACCCGCACGGGTGAGTCGGAGGAATGAGTCATGGAGGGGTTGTGATAGAGAGGGTCTAGTGCCAATCATAGAATGATATAGCAATTCGCGATTGGCGATGTGCGGTGAGTGATTAGCGATTAGCGATTAGCAGTTAGCGATCGGCAAGCCTCAGCGATGCCAATTTAGGAGCCAATATAACAGTGGGGTGATCAGCAAGGCGGGGAGGAAGGAGGCGGTGCGGATGCGGGTGAGTTCGAGTAAGTTAATTCCTGTGCCTAGCACCATTAACCCGCCGACTCCAGTGATTAGGAGAACAATCGGATTGTTGGCAGGGTCAGGTAGCGATCGCGCCAACCCCCCTGCCATCAGCGACACTCCCCCCTGGTAGAGCAAGATAATCAGACTAGAAAAACCAACGCCAATGCCATAGCTGCTGGTGAGGGCGATCGCCGCCAAGCCATCCATTGCCGACTTTAGAACAAGTAAGGTATCGTCACCCGTCAAGCCGTTATTCAAGCTACCAATCAGCGTCATTGGACCGACGCAAAACAGCAAACTCGCCACCACAAACCCTTCTGTAAACTTGCCTTGCCCCTTGAAATGACGCTTCAGCCAATTGCCCAGGGCTTCCAATTTTTCCTCAATCCCTGCCCACTCGCCCAGCAACCCACCGAGCACCATTGCCACTAGACCGACGATCGCCCCATCCACTTTGCCCGCCTGCACGCCCGTGAGGCTCCCCGCCATCGTCACCCCAATAAAGAGCGTAAACAATCCCAATCCCTGGGTAATCACCAACTGCATCCGCTTCGGCAGTTGCCGCCCCAGGAATACTCCTAACCCTGTCCCTACCAGTACTGTGGCAATATTAATCCAAGTCCCGCTAGTTTTGAACCACAAATCAAACGGCATAAACAATACAAGTCACAGGTCAAAACTCAGTTCCCCGGCTTTTTAGGAAAAGCCGGGGAACTAGCCGCAGCCCACTGCCAATAGCCAACAGCTAATAGCTTACTGCCAAGCAACTTCGGTTGACTGGAAAAACTCAACCAAACAAGAGGATATCGCTCGATCGGAACCTTTAACCGAATCTTTCAGTTGATGTAGTTCAGTCGAGCGAGAGCCGATCCATGCGTTTTGAGAAATTCTGCCAGCAATTCTTGCGTAAAGAAATTTCGCCAGTCCCCCGCCTTACCATTGCGCACAAACTGAATTGATGGGTCAGAGTTCTTAAATGGCTCAAATTGCTCATTTTGCAAGACTTCGGCTTTCCGCATTTGTTCAAATTTCGATGCTTCAACTGCTTGAATCACTTTTTCCTCGTCGATCTCCATCCCTGCAAACTCCAGCACCTCTCTCAAAATTCTTGCTGTGTCGCCTAGCATTTCCTCGTAGGTAAAAAGCTTAAACTTTTGGGGAGGATTGTCTAACCAAGTGTGAATATGATTACTCCACGGCGTGAAGTTATCAATTTTTGATTGATCGAAAATTTCAAGGACAAACTGTTCAAAGGAGGTTTCCTTATCGATCAATTTAAACTTCAAAGCATAGAAATAGTAGGAAACCGCTACATCTCTGCCATCCCTTGCTGTGTAAATTACCCGCTTAAAGCTGGGATTAAAGGGATGGTGACTTTTGATAAAGCGAGGAGTGCGGAGTTGGCTGATTCGCTCTGGATTGTAGTGAATATCAGGAATGATCAAATGAGAATTGCAGAAGTCACACTGGTTCCCTGTGAGATAATTGCCGATGAGGAATCGCATCCAAGTGTTTCCCGATTTGGGGTAGGAAACTAGAAAAATATCCTCGGACGATAGAATAATTTCTTGTTGGTTTTCTATGGAATCACCTTCTAAATTACGCATTACGTAATAAAGTTTTGAGCCACACGGTCGTTGCCCATCTAAAAATTTCTGTTTGTTAAATACACTAGGGAAATATTCTATTGCTCGGTGCAATTAGTCTGGTTTAGGAGTCTTTCATCAGCTCTTCCTAAAAAGCCAGAGATTTAATTGCAGTATAGCACAGCTAACAGCAAGCAGCTAATAGCTTGCTGCCAACTAAATTGCTCCAATAAAGAATATTTGAATTACTCTTTGCAACCGATCGCCTGTGTTGCAAACTACAGTTCCTATCTCTGAAAAGTTGTTCACTAATGCAATTGCTTTTTTAGAGTTCTGTTAGGTGAGTGTAGTGAATAGACTGATAACAGTAGGACTGCGGCGGCTGGGACTGGGGCAGCAACCGCCGATCGTATCGAACCAATCGCGTCGCGGACGATTACCTCGGTTCAACCGCCCCCTGATGGGGGCGATCGCAGGCATCACCGCCCTGTCTGTCTACCTAATTAGCGTGGTGTGGATGGCTCCGGCGACTGCCCAAGCCACCTATTACGTGGAGTCCGTACCGGGAAATGTGATTTGGGGTGAGTTGTTCAAGCCAGATAGTCCGCCGATTTTGACCGTGCAATCGGGCGATCGCCTCACCATGGAAACCGTCTCCCACGAAGGCATCTTGCCCGATCAAGGCGATACGATCGAATTCCTCACCAAAGCAGGCATTGCCGAGAGCAGCATCCTCCCCGATCAGTTACAGATCAAAGCCGAAGTGCCTAAGTCGGGACCCGGTCCCCATGTGATCACTGGACCCATCTATGTGAGAAGGGGCGGAACCGGGAGATGTGCTGGAGATCAAAACCGTTGACATTGACTACCGTTCTCCCTACGGCGTGATCTCTAACCGCCACGGCAGAGGCGCGTTACCGGGAGAGTATCCCGAAAATGGCGAACCAATTTACACCAAAGTGATTCCCGTCAATGCCCGTCGCAAGGTGGGAATTTTTACCCCCAGCAATGGCTTGCCCGATCTGCGCATTCCCCTCAAACCCTTTATTGGTCTACTGGGCGTCGTTCCGGCTGACCCGCAAGAGGCAGTCAACTCCGTTCCTCCCGGCATGTACGGCGGTAATTTGGACAGTCAAGTACTTGGGTGAAGGCAGCAGTCTCTATCTGCCTGTACAAGTCCCCGGAGCCTTGTTCTATGCGGGTGATCCCCACTGCGCTCAAGGCAACGGCGAGGTGGCGTTGACGGCGATCGAATGTTCCCTACTTCCCACCTTTGAACTGGTGGTGCATAAGGACATGGAGCTAACCACCCCAATGGGCGAAATCGACGACGCCTGGATTGCGGTTGGTCTCAACCAAGACTTGGACGAAGCCATGAAAAGCTCGGTGCGGGAGTATCTGCGGATTACTAATGAAAAATATGGCTTGACCAAGCCCGATGCCCTACTCTACGCCAGTGCAGCGATCGATTTTGAAGTGTCGCAGGTCGTAGATATTGTCAAAGGAATTCACGCCATCATTCCCAAAGATGCGTTTAAAGCGTTGTTGCCGGATTAAGATCAACCGTATCTAAGGTCGTCGGCAAAGCGATAGAATGCGTCTTTGCCGACCACTGATTGGGCAACTCTCACAGCATTTCTCCGTCTTTTAAGGCATGTTCCATCCCCACTCCTGTCTAGACTGTCAACCTGCGTCTCCTGCTGATCCGGCGGCACAGACCAAAGTTCGCTATCTCTGGATCGCGCTAATTCTGATTAGCAGCTTTGCGATCGCCGAATTTTGGGTGAGTTCCTCCAGCCACAGCCTTGCCCTGTCCGCCGATGCTGGGCATTTGCTGTCGGATGGTTTGGCGTTGGGCATTGCCTTGCTAGCAACCAAACTAGCCCAGTTGCCCGCCTCTGCCCGCGCCACCTTTGGCTATCGCCGCATTGAGATTGTGGCAGCACTGATCAACGGAGTCGGTTTGGGGGCGATCGCCCTCTGGATCGGCATAGAATCCTTTGGTCGGCTGTTTGCCCCGCCAGAGGAAATCCTCAGCTTGCCAATGGTGATTACAGCGGCGATCGGCTTAGGCATTAATACGCTCTGTGCCTTCTTGCTACACGACCACAGCCACGACGATTTGAACCTGCGGGGAGCCTTTTTGCACCTGCTGGCAGACGCGACTAGCTCGGTTGGCGTCATTTTAGCCGCCGGATGCGTCTGGCTATTGGATTGGAATTGGGCAGATGCCGCCGTCAGCTTATTGGTTGCTGGGCTGATCCTATTGAGTGCAATTCCCCTGATCCGCCAGAGTCTCACCATCCTGCTCGAACACCCTCCAACCCACGTGAATGTAGACGAATTGCAGGGGTTCCTCCAAGGCTTTGATGGGGTTGTCAGAGTAGATCAATTGAGGGTGTGGACGATCGCCCTGGGGCAAACCGCCCTCGCCGCCCACCTGCAAGTCAGTTCCACCGATGGAGCGATGCGCGATCGCCTCCTTGCCGACATCCAAACTGCTCTGCGTCAAACCGTTGGCATTCAAGAAATCTGGCTGCAAATCACCACCCCGACCTCCGCCCCTTTGGTAAATCTCTCTCTACCGCAGCGATTGGATTGGGCGATCGCGGCAACCTCTGACAGCCAATCCCAAAATTTGTAACAATACATAAAATCTTTGACGATTCCACCAATCGGAGGCTTGCGAACTTGGGTTTAAGTTGACTAGGGTTATAGCAGTCTTTCCCACCGGGAGTGGTGACTCAATTGCAGCCTTTGGACTGGAGCGCATGACGCAAACCTTTCAACCCTACGTATCAGTCATCATTCCAATCTATAATGGCGAACTCGATCTACCCGACCTACTGGCGTGTCTGGCTGCCCAAACCTATCCACCCGATCGAGTCGAATACCTGCTTGTAGACAATGCCAGCACCGATCGCACCCTCGATCAGTTGCACAGCGCCATCCCAGGTTCCGATCGAGCGATTCACCTACGCCCCTTGAGTGAAACCCAGATTCAAAGCTCCTATGCTGCTCGTAATACAGGGATCAAAGCGGCAACGGGAGAGATCTTGGCATTTACAGATGCGGATTGTCGTCCCCACCCCAACTGGTTAGCTGGTTTGGTGCAGCCATTTGTCGATCCGGCGGTGGCAATTGTGGCGGGGGAGATTCTCTCCCTACCCGGAACAACCTGGCTCGAAGCCTATGCCGATCGCCACCAAACCCTGTCCCAAAAACACACACTGGCACACCCGTTTTACCCCTACGGGCAAACGGCAAATCTTGCCATTCGTCGCCTTGCCTTACAACAGACGGGCTTGTTTCGCCCCTACCTGACCACGGGGGGAGATGCGGATTTGTGTTGGCGGATTCAGCAACAGGGGGGCAATTGCGGTTTGTGGAACAGGCGATCGTGCAGCACCGTCACCGATCGAGCTTGAGGGAGTTGCGCCAGCAATGGCAGCGCTACGGGCGATCGAACCGCTATCTCCATGATTTGCATGGCGTTGCCCTGATGCCAACCCCCACTCCTCCAGATTATTTCTACCGTTTGAGTCGTTGGCTACTAAAGGAGTTACCTATTACTGTTAAAAAAATCCTTACTCACTCCATCGATCGCTCAACCCTCCTTGACACTCCCCTAGACTTGTTTTGTCTACACGCTAGAGCCAAAGGACAGCAGGATGCCACCCTACCCAGTCAAGCGGCTGAAATCGATTGGCTCGCGGCTGCGTCTGACCCAGCCGCCTTGAATGCCCGTGAGGGTATCCCCAATGGTAAAGAGATGTAAACCATAAGCTGTCCTGGCTAGTGCGACTTCTGTTATAGGGAAAAATAATAAAAAAGTTTTAAATCGAGCCATCCTCCCCCACTGCCACCCCTCGACACTGCCAAATTACTGGTTCCCCTTGCTCCCACTCTGCTCCTGGTGAAGTTCCGTGAATTCAATCCAATCGCTATTTCATCAATTGCCTACTATCGCCTCCACCGCTACTGCACAACCACGTCGTCCCTGGTTGAAATTACTGGCTGGGTTGACAGCAACGATCGGAGTTTACCTGGGGGATCCAGCCATCGCCGCAGACCGGGCAGCGATCCGGGTGGGACCCGTGCAGCAATCGGTGTCGATCGCAGATTTGGAGCTATTTGCTGAAACTGGGCGGCTCCCTGCTTCGCTACGCCCCTACGGAGCCTTTCTCACTCGCGATGTCCGCCTAGCCCTCAGCAGTCGGTTAGCCCTTGATCCTGCCGTCAGTGGCAAGTTAATTGAGGATTTTTTGCTCTCCTCTGAGGGCGAACGGTTGTTAGACGTGTTGGAGATGATTGTGGCAGACAGTTCCTCTGAGGAACTTGCCGCTGCGCTGAGGCAGGCAGCCCAAGACCCGGAGGGGTTGAGCCTATTTAGTGTGCTGCGGGCATATCCCAAAAACACCCTAACCATTGATGGCATTGCCACTATCACCCTCGCCTCCCAGCTCAACCTCCCCTACTGGCAAAGCCAAGCCCTCAGCTCGATTTTGGAGCGAGAGCTGACGGTAAAGCCATCCGATAAACCGATACAGTTTGCCTTCGATCCGGCAGAGCCAGGGCGTCATTGGGTGCGCCA
The DNA here is from genome assembly GCA_012032525.1 of Leptolyngbyaceae cyanobacterium SL_7_1. Taxonomy (GTDB): domain Bacteria; phylum Cyanobacteriota; class Cyanobacteriia; order Elainellales; family Elainellaceae; genus JAAUSV01. The sequence goes on along the minus strand of JAAUSV010000124.1, from coordinate 2,109 downwards.
ACAGACGTTGGTGCTGCGGGATTATCAACGCGATCGCACCATCCCCTTTGATCTGTATTGGAGTCGCTATAGCCACGGTCCGATGGTGGTGCTTTCCCACGGGTTTGGGGCAGATCGGCGGTTTTTGGGCTACCTTGCCTACCATTTGGCAACCCACGGCTTCACCGTCGTGGCGCTGGAGCACCCCGCTAGCAATGTGGCATGGCTGACCGAAATCACCATGAGCGCCCAACTGGGCAAGATGAACGAAATTTTGCCTGCCACCGAATTTATCGATCGCCCCAAGGACATTAGTTTCCTCCTCGATCAGTTGGAACGGGTCAATCGCTCCTCCACCATGCTGCGGGGGCGGCTCAATACCGGACAGGTCGTTGTGATTGGACACTCCCTCGGTGGCTACACGGCATTGGCACTGGCGGGGGCAGAATTGGACTCCCAGGGCATTCGGCAATTTTGTGCAGATTTGGGACCCGTTGGGCTGTCCCCCGCCGATTGGCTGCAATGCACCGCTGCCGAGTTGCCCGACCAACCCATTAAGCTGAAAGACCCTCGTATTGCTGAGGTGATGCTGTTTAACCCGGTGATTGGGCGGTTGTTTAGTGAAGCTAGTTTGAGTGCGATCAAGGTTCCTACGCTGGTGTTAACGGGCACCGAAGACACGATCGCCCCGGCGGTTAGTCAACAACTCCTGCCCTTTAGCCAGATCAAAGCCCAGAAATATCTACTAACGGCGATCGGGGGCACCCATCTAGGCGTGGGCGATCCTGCCAATCTCAACCATGCGCTCATGGAAAGCCTGCTATTGCGGGAGCGGCGCGGACAGGAAACCGAGGCGCTGCGTCGATTGGTGCGGGGAGTCAGCCTCGCCTTTGTCAAACAGGCAACCCTGGAAGCAGAGGACTACCAGCCCTTCCTCACCTCCACCTACGCCCAGTCCCTCTCGACAGACGGCATGAAATTGCGGCTCAATCCCGATGTCACCCCCAAGCTCTCCAGTTGGCTGCAAACCGTTGCTCTGCCGATGGAGCGGTTAGTGGTCGCCCTACCCCAGCACTCTAAGAGGCAAGACCAGTTGGGGATGGGCGTTGTGGGGCTATTAAGTCGATTGCCCGTGGTGATGTTTATTTTGCCGGGACAGCTACCGCTGTTGAGTCGGCAGTTTCTCTGGCAGGGTCGCAGGCGTAAAGGTAAATGGGACGATCGCGATCAACGCCACCACTAGTAGCGCGACAAGCCTAATTTCGTAGGTTGGCGTTGAGCGTAGCGAAACCCAACAATCCTTCCAAGCGTTGGGTTTCACGCTGTTCAACCCAACCTACGCGACCCAACATTTTAGACTGGACACGCTACTAGTTGTAGAATCACAGCAATTATTCCTTTCTTACTGAAACTACTTTCTACTGAAACTACAATGACCAGTCTGAGCAAGCGGCTATGGTTGCAGTGGAAAGCGCTTAGAGGTAAGTTGTTTTTCCTGGGTTACACCCCAAAGGCGTTTTGGTATTCTCATAGGCGCGATCGACTAGAGCAACAATTTCCGCCTACCCCTGCCATCGAAACGGTGACTGAGTTGGGGATGGTGCAGCGGGTAGACTCCACGGTCAGAGGAGCCAAAATAGTCTTCCAACAGGCTGAGGTGGATATTGCCTTTCTACTGCCCGATCTGGTGCGGATTGATTGGAAACCGGGAATTCCGCCTGTGCCCTATGGGATCGATCGCCATGAATGGGATGCAGTACAGGTTGATTTGACTGAAACCGCCGATGGCTGGAGTCTGTGCTGTCAGGGAAATAACACCAATGCTCTCACGGTCGAGGTTGGCAAACAGGGTGACTTCAGGTTTCTAGACCGCACCGGTCAACTCCTGCGGGAGGAATTGCCACCCCAAAAGCCGGGGCTGGGTTGGACGCACCAAGCCAAGCTGCGCCCAGAGGAACATGTGTATGGCTTGGGCGAACGAGCCGTTCCTCTAAATCTGCGATCGGCAAAACAACTCAACCCGCAGGGAGAGCCAACCGAAAAACCCAGAGCGTTGCGCCTGTGGAACTTCGATGCGGCGGGGCAAGTATGGGGGTGGGAACCGACCCGCTCTACCTGGGGAATTCCGGT
>JAAUSV010000123.1 GCA_012032525.1 Leptolyngbyaceae cyanobacterium SL_7_1 | reverse complement strand
AGCAGTTGTTTGCCGCGATAGGCAGGCTGACCCTGCTGCTGCACCCACTCGGTTAGCTCTGCCAAGGATTTGCCCAACAAGGGAACCGTGGTTGGCGTTGCAATGGGGCGATCGAGATCGGAGCGGCTGGAGGTCGCCATACACAGTAAACACTCTACAAAGTCCCATCATAGCGAGTTGGAGGCAATTGCAGCTCAACCCTGATTTCTAACAATTTTCTAACCAGGACTGACGCAGTTGGACGAAGTGCGTAAGTCCTGCTAACAACACAATGCTAGAACGTTCCGTGGCGGGCGAGCGCGAGGGAGCTAATTAACAGAAAGTTCATCAAGCGGATCTCTGCATCAGGAACATTCCAAAAAATCTATTGGTCAAGTAGCATGAGTCACCTAAATTAACTGAAAACTAGGTAAATTTGGGCGATTTATTCAACTTGTGAACCTTTGCAAGTTAAGAATTTTTCAATCGAGTAATTGAGCGAATTGAGGCGGTGCTGAGTCACTGTCTTGCCAATTTAGGCTGCCTAAAAACCTGGTTTATTCCAGGTCGTTTAGACGGTCTAATTTAACCTGACTAAGGAGCAATGGTATGCGTAGAGATGTGGGCGATCGCTTTTCTGAGTCCTTCAAGATCAAGTTCAAGAATGGCTCTGCCACCCTAAAGAATTCCCTGGGAAAAACTGACCAACTTGATTTTTATCGTCTTCGAGTCAATCGTCGCAGCAGCCTCAATTGTGTTCTCAGTGGCTTAGATGATAATGATGCGAATTTGGCATTGTATGACCGGGATTTCAAAGCCATCAAAACTTCCTCCAAATTTGGGGATGACAATGAGGCAATTCGTAGTTCATTAGATCCGGGTGTCTATTTTGTTCGGGTCAATCGGGTTGAAGGAGACATTCAGTACAATTTGAAGTTTTCTCTGAATGTGGATGCAGGAAATAGCTTCAGGACGGCGCGTAAAGTTTCTATTAAAAAAGGCAAAGTCAAGGGTAGTTTTAGCTTTGCTGATTTTGTTGATGCGGATGACGACCAAACCGACATTTACCAAGTGCGTTTGACCAGCAGAAGTGCATTTTCCAGCACGATTCAGGGGTTGCAGCGCGATGCCAAACTCACCCTATGTGACAGCAATGGCAAGGTGATTTTTAGAGGAAAGGGCAGGGACGATTTTCGCTCATTTACTCAAGTGTTAGCCGCAGGCGTCTACTACGTCAAAGTTGATGCGACTCAAGGCAGCACTCGCTATAAGTTGAAGTGTTCCTATAACTCGGTGGCGATCGACCTGGGCGGCGATGACACCAACGATGCTAATCCAGTGGTCACAGGGGGCAGACCCTTCCAGGATGTGATCGGTTCCTTTGATGCGGAAGACTACTACAAGGTGGATCTATCCACTGCCAGCAATCTCAAAGTGCTTTTAAATGGCTTGAGTGCCAATGCCAATCTCGACATTCGCAGTGGCGATGGTACGACGATTTTGGGCAGTTCGACGCAAGCTGGAACGGCAGATGATTTGCTCGATCTAAATCTCAAGGCGGGAACCTATTTTGTCCGGGTGTTCCCCAGTGCAGCCAATAGCTTCACTTTCTACAATTTGAAGTTTGATGCGTCGCCGTTGGATTTGTATGGCTTATCCGATTCTAATAAGTTGGTTGCCTTCAATCCCGACCAACCCAATAAAGCCGTCAGCTTTGATGTCACAGGCTTAGCGTCGGGTGAAACTTTGAAGGCGATCGATTTCCGCCCCGCCACTGGCGAACTGTTTGGCATCAGCAGTGCCAACAAAGTTTACGAGGTGAATACGGCAACTGGAGCCGTCAGCGCGGTGGCAGATTTGAGTTCCCTCTCGTTGGGCACAGCCTACGGATTTGACTTTAATCCAGCGGTCGATCGGATTCGCATTGTCGGCGAGTCGGGAATTAATCTGCGGGTCAATCCGGATACGGGAGAAGTGGCGATCGATACGGCACTATCCACAGGTCGGGTGGTCACTGCCTCGGCTTACAGCAATAATGTGGCAGGCACATCCGCTACAACGCTGTTTGGCATCGACACAGCAACCGATCGATTAGTTCGCCAAGGCAATCCCTCCCCCAATGATGGAGTCATCACCGAGGTGGGCACAGGCTTAGGCGCTGATTTTGCCGCGAACACTGGGTTTGACATCACCACCGACATCGCCTTGGGCAATGTTGCCTACGCCACGGCTGGGTCTCGGTTATACACCATTGATTTAGCCACTGGAGGCTCAACCAGTGTGGGAACGGTGTCGAGCAACAATACCCCAACCAATTTGATTGGATTTGCGGCTCGTCCTGCCTAAAAGCTCAGGAAACTACAGGGACAAAACGCTGTTTGGACACAACGCGATCGGGGACATGGGCACTGCCCTGTCCCCAGCTTCTTATAAGGGAGCGCCCATCTCTCTAGGAAAACCGATACATTAAAAGAGGTAAAGTTTTCTCAGGAACGACCGATCCATGCGTGTGATTTTGATGACGGGGAAGGGGGGTGTGGGCAAGACATCGGTTGCCGCTGCCACAGGACTACGATGTGCGGAACTGGGGTATCGAACATTGGTACTGAGTACCGATCCTGCCCATTCACTCGCAGATAGCTTTGACTTGGAATTGGAGCACGAACCCCGCGAGGTGCGATCGAATCTTTGGGGAGCGGAGTTAGATGCCCTGATGGAGCTTGAAGGTAACTGGGGAGCAGTCAAGCGCTACATTACCCAAGTCTTGCAAGCGCGGGGGTTAGACGGAGTTGAGGCAGAGGAACTGGCGATTCTTCCCGGCATGGACGAAATTTTTAGCTTGGTGCGGATGAAACGCCACTACGACGAAGGCGAGTTTGACGTGCTGATCATTGACTCTGCCCCAACGGGGACGGCATTGCGGTTGCTGAGCTTGCCAGAGGTGGCGGGTTGGTACATGCGGCGGTTCTATAAACCCTTGCAGGCAGTATCAGTGGTGCTGCGTCCGATCGTGGAGCCGCTGTTTCGCCCGATCGCTGGCTTCTCCCTGCCCGACAAAGAGATTATGGACGCGCCCTACGAGTTCTATGAACAGATCGAGGTACTGGAAAAGGTACTCACCAACAACGCCGAAACCTCGGTACGGCTGGTGACCAATCCAGAAAAATGGTGATCAAGGAATCCCTCCGTGCCCATGCCTACCTCAGCCTCTACAACGTTGCTACTGACATGGTGGTGGCAAACCGCATCATTCCAGAACAGGTAAGCGATCCCTTCTTCCAACGCTGGAAGGAAAACCAAAAGCAATATCGTCAAGAAATCCACGATAACTTTCACCCGTTGCCCGTTAAAGAAGTGCCGCTGTTTTCAGAAGAATTGTGTGGCATGGCAGCCCTCGATCGCCTCAAAGAGACACTCTATGCCGATGAAGATCCGGCACAGGTCTACTACAAAGAAACCACCATGCGGGTCACTCAAGACCAGAACCAGTACAATCTAGAGTTGTTCCTCCCAGGCATCCCCAAGGAGAAAATCGAACTGAGCAAATCTGCCGACGAGTTAAATGTCCGCATCGGCAATCATCGCCGCAACCTTGTTCTTCCCCAAGCCCTCGCTGCCCTGCAACCTGCTGGCGCAAAGATGGAAGGAGACTACCTGAAGATTCGCTTTGCCTAAGACGACCCTATGCTGCCAACGATTACGACGATTCCTCTCCAACATTTGGCATCGGGCGATCGCCTCTTCCTCCAGCTCTACCAATTCACAGGTCAACTCGGCAAGAAAGTCTATATCCAGTCCAATCTTCACGGCGGGGAATTGGCGGGAAATGCGGTGATCCACCAAGTGATGGAATGGTTGGGGAAGTTAGAACCAGAGCAGCTTTTTGGAGAGGTCTGGTTGGTGCCCGTCTGCAATCCGGTGGGGGTCAATCAGCGATCGCACCACTATTCCCCCGGACGCTTCAATCCCTACGATGGGGAAAACTGGAACCGCATCTTCTGGACGTATGAACCGTCGCCGGAGGAATTGGTAGAGTTCGCCAAATCCTGTGAATCCTACTCCCTGGCAGACATTCAGCAGCGGTATCGGCAGCAGATTCGAGAGGCATTTGAGCAACTGGGGGAGGAATTGCACACGCAGGCGGGGGTTCCCTATACGGAACGCTATCGCTACCAGTTGCAATCCCTCTGTTTGGATGCCGATTACGTGATTGATCTGCACACGTCCTCCGATCAGGGAGGCGATTTCCTCTTCTATTTCCAAGGGCGGGAAAGCAGCGCGGCGATGTTTTTGCTGGAAACGGCGGTGTTGTTGGATGATCAAGATGGCGGGGCGTTTGATGAGGCGTTTATCAAACCCTGGTTGGCTTTAGAAGAGTGCTTTGGGGAGATGGGGCGATCGCTCCAGTTTGACATCGAAGCATGGACACTGGAACTGGGAACGGGAATGCAGTTACAGCCCAACTCCGTTCAAAATGGGGTGCGCGGCATTAAAAACTATTTGATGCAACAGGGAATTGTGGCTGAAGCAGGCATGTCGGGGGCGACAACCCAGTTTGCTTCACGGAAACAGTTAAAACGATACTACGCACCAATGGGAGGGATGATTCAGAGGCAATTGCCGTGGCAGTCCGGTGCGATCGGGACAACCCCTCTACCAAATCCTCAGCTTTAATAAATTGGGCCAACCGCCGATCGAGACCAGCGTGTCAGCGGAGCAATCGGGTCAAATCTTTGATGTTGCCTTCAATCAAGCAGTGAATGAGGGAGAGTACGTTCTCACCGTGCTGCAATCGTCTGAAGAATAGGATTACTGTGCCATCGGGCTACCATGGTGATGCACCAAATACCACCGCTGTCCCATGCGCTCAAATAGGTTGGTTGCCATCGATCGCGCTTGCATTCGTTGCCCCCGGATGACTTGGAAAACGGTTTCAATCAGAATAATATAGGCTAGATCGCCATTTACTTCGGTTGTAATTAAATCGGTTTCGATCTCCAAATAGTCCGTCCCCCTGAAAATCTGTTGCCACGATGCGCCAACGGCTTCCCACCCTTTGAGGGCTGGACGACCCGGATGAATGCAGACCACGCTGATGCCGTTTGACCAGACAGCACCCATTGCCTCAAAATTCTTGCGCTCAAAGGCTCGATAAAATTCCTGGTTGACGGTTTGAACGGCTTCGATGTCTGTCATTGCTATTTGTGATAAACAGCGTTCATTGCAAGGAACGTTGAGAGCATCATACCAAGTCCGCCGTTCAGTCCGCCGTTCTCAGTCCGAGCCGTGTTAGGAGATTCCTTGTATGCAGACGAAATTGACTCTGCCGCTGGTGATGATTAGCGTTCTTGCGGCGATCGCCTTTGGCTGGCAATGGGTGCGAGAAAATCAACGAACTTATAATCTCACGATGACCACTGGGGGAAAGGATGGCGAGTACCACGCCTTCGCCACCGCCCTAGCAGAGGTCGTCACTAAGCACGAACCCCAAATTAAAATTTCAGTCATCGAAAGTGCGGGTTCCAAGGAAAATATGGAACGGCTGGGCAGGGGTGAGGTGGAATTGGCGATCGTCCAAAGTGATACCCCCGTTCAACCGTCTGCTCGCGCAGTTGCCTATCTCTTTCCAGAGGTATTTCACCTGATCGCGTTGGAAAATTCTGGGATCGCAGGAGTCGCAGATTTGCGGGGGAAACGCATTGCCCTGATGCCGGAGGGTAGCGGTTCCTACGATCTGTTTTGGAAAATGAGTCAGCACTACGGCATGGAGGCAGCGGATCTACAACCGATGCCGTTGCCACCGGATGAGGCGATCGCCAAACTCAAAGCTGGAGAAGCCGATGCTTTTTTTCGGGTGATTGCGGTGGGCAGTGGGGCGATCGCCAATTTGTTGCGCACCACCCCTGCCCAGCTAATCTCGATCGATCAGGTAGAGGCAATGCAACTTTCCTTGCCCTATCTAGAAGCCACGACGATTCCCAAAGGAACCTACGATGGCGGTGCACCCATCCCGCCAAATCCTCTACCAGTGGTGGGAGTACGTGCCATCCTCATCACCCATGCTGATGTAGACGAAAAAGTGATTCAACAAATTACTCAGACGTTATTTGAATTTCGCAATGAATTGGTTGCCATTTATCCTAAGGCTGCTAATTTGCGCTTGCCTGATGCCAACGCCAATTTGGGGATGCCCCTCCATCCCGGTGCAAAATCCTACTACGATCAAGATCGTCCTAGTTTTGTGGTGGAATATGCAGAACCGATCGGGCTATTGATTTCCGTCTCTCTCCTTTGTGCCTCTGGAGTTTGGCAATTTCGATCGTGGCTATTGGAACGCCAGAAGAACCGAGCAGATATGTACAACCTGGAAATTTTGGGTTTGGTCAATCGGGTTCAGGACAGTGAAAGCCTGGAAGAATTGCAACTGGTTCGGGCGAAGTTGTTTGAAATTCTCCACAAAGTAGTGACTGATCTCGATCAAGACCGGATTTCCTCTGAATCGTTTCAGTCCTTCGCCTTCCCCTGGGAAGTGGCGGTCAACAGCATCCGCCATCGAGAGGTGGTATTGCGGAATATGCCGATTTCTACCATGCCATCACAACCCAGTCCGGCTGAACCCACGGTTATTCAAGGAACTGTAGAGTAGAAATAGGTCAATTGCTGGAGCTAAATTATGTTGGACAGCCTAAATAGTTTACTGGGGCGTCATCCAGAGCAGGTCAAAGCAAACGTGGAGATCTATACCTGGCAAACTTGCCCTTATTGTATTCGCGCCAAACTCCTACTGTGGTGGAAAGGTGTCAATTACACGGAATATAAAATCGATGGTGATGAATCGGCTCGATCGACAATGGCAGAGCGATCGAACGGTCGTCGCAGCGTTCCTCAAATATTCATCAATACTCAACACATTGGGGGGTGTGACGATCTCTATGCCCTCGATCGACAGGGTGGTTTAGATCCCCTCCTTCAGCAAACCCCAGGAATTGTGTAGCGATTAGCAGTTAGCTCTGATCATTCTTCATCCCTCCGCCTTCATCCTTGATTTCGATTCCTCCTCCGGCTTTGGATCACCCAGAATACCTGATTCATTACCAGTGGATGAGTCGGGCGATCGCCCTGGCAGAATCAGCGGGGGGAAGCGGGGGAAGTTCCGGTGGGAGCTGTCATTGTGGCTCCCGACAATACCCTAGTGGCTGAGGGAGAAAATCGTCGGGAGCGAGATCATGACCCCACTGCCCATGCAGAGGTAGTGGCGTTGCGATCGGCGGGGCAGTTGTGTCAGACCTGGAAATTACTCAACCACACCCTCTATGTCACTTTGGAACCCTGTCCAATGTGTGCAGGCGCTATTATTCTCTCAAGAGTAAAAACATTGGTCTACGGAGTGGACGATTTTAAAACTGGCTCAATCCGCACTGTGATCAATCTGCCTGATAGTTCATGTTCTAATCATCAACTGATTGTCATCGGTGGAATCCTAGAATCAACCTGCCGTCAACAATTGCAGAGCTGGTTTGCAAAGCGACGGTAGCCCATTATCTACCAATTTTTCGTCAGGATAACTCCTACTAAGCGATGTCTTCTAGAGTGCAACGTCTACAACTGACCCAATCCGGCATCCTATTCTCTGTCTTTGGTTGTATGAAGTTGTGTATACTTCAACCAATCGGGACAGCGATAGAACTGTCCTTTTGTAGAAGGGTATTGGGACTAAAAACTTTTATTGTGTAAATCAAGCGATAACAAGCCTTTGTAAAAAGTCTTGTTTGATACTTTATTGCTGTTTGCATTCCATCATTAAGAATCGTGACTTATAACCAAACCCCAGTTCAAACCTCTGCGATCGCTCCCGCTTTTCGCCTTGGCTAATCAATTTGGCATATCCCCTGGTTTGCTGGGGAGCGCTACCGTTGTATTTTCGTGAAATTGAGGTGTTGGGGCAAGAAAACATCCCAACAACAGGTCCGGTGATTTTGGCTCCCACCCACCGTTCTCGTTGGGATCCGCTACTAATTGGTTCAACCGCCGGACGTTGGGTTTCAGGACACGATCTGCGGTTCATGGTGTCTGCAAATGAGGTGTCAGGGATTCAAGGTTGGTTTATTCGGCGATTGGGTGGGTTTCCAGTTGACCCCAAGCGTCCGGCGATCGCCAGCCTCCGCCACGGCGTGGAACTGCTGCAATCCAAAGAGATGTTGGTGATTTTTCCAGAGGGCGGCATCTTCAGAGACGGACATGTGCACCCATTGAAGCCGGGTTTGGCTCGGTTGGCGCTACAAGCAGAGATCATGCAACCCTCCCTTGGGGTCAAGATTCTTCCAATCACCCTGCACTACGGGCATCCCCAAGTGACCTGGGGGTGCGGAGTCGAGATCCGAATTGGCAAGCCCCTGCATGTATCTGACTACACTAGCGGTAATGTTAAGGAAAGTGCTCGTCAACTGACCTCGGTTTTGGAATCGTCCCTAAAAGGGTTGAACGAAAATTACTTGTAGGCAATCGTCCCTACCAATCCTTGGGTCGATCGCCCTACGCCCTGACTCGTCACGGTTAGGAGCCGCTTCACAATTTCTTTGACATAGTTATAATCAGATCTAACTCCTACAGAGTTGTGCTGTCCCCAATGGCGCTGCTCTATGGATCAATTGACGATTAGGTAATGCAAACGAATCATGCTCGACGCGTTAGAAATTAAGCGAGACATAGAAGTGTTGTCCGATCGCCTGGGTCAGACCCAGGACTATCTTTGACGTTCCTGCCCTCCAAGCCAAAATTCACGACCTAGAACAGATTGCCTCGCAACCCGCATTTTGGGATAACCAATCAGTGGCTCAGCAGACTCTACAGGAGCTAAACGATCTAAAATCCCACGTTGAACAGCTTGAGCAATGGCGATCGAGCCTTGATGACACCAGAGCCATTTTGGAACTGTTGGAGCTAGAAGCCGACGAATCCCTACTGCAAGAGGCTCAATACAACGTCACGCAGTTGAGTCAAGCATTGGATCAATGGGAATTACAACAGCTTCTCTCTGATACATACGATCAGGAGGGAGCAGTGCTTTCCCTCAATGCTGGAGCAGGCGGAACGGATGCCCAAGACTGGGTTGAGATGTTGCTCCGCATGTACACCCGTTGGGCAGAAGCCCACGGCTACAAAGTACAGATGGCTGAAATCTCTGAGGGAGATGAGGCAGGAATTAAATCTGCAACGCTAGAGATTAGCGGACGCTATGCCTACGGCTACCTAAAAGCGGAGAAAGGAACACATCGGTTGGTACGAATCTCCCCATTTAATGCCAATGGTAAGCGTCAAACTAGCTTTGCAGGGGTAGAAGTCATGCCCATTCTCGATCATGGTGTAGAACTTGACATCCCTGACAAGGATCTGGAAATTACCACGACTCGATCGGGTGGCAAAGGTGGACAAAACGTTAACAAGGTAGAAACGGCAGTACAGATTCGCCACGTTCCCACGGGGTTGATGGTGCGGTGTACGGAGGAGCGATCGCAACTGCAAAACAAAGAAAAGGCACTCGCCCGCCTCAAGGCAAAATTGCTGATCATCGCCCAAGAGCAACGGGCAAAGGAAATTGCTGACATTCGTGGAGACATGGTAGAAGCCGCCTGGGGCAACCAGATTCGTAACTACGTGTTCCACCCCTACCAACTGGTCAAGGATCTACGCACCGGGATTGAAACAACGGCGATCGACGATGTGATGAATGGTGCTCTCGACCCCTTCATCGAAGCCAGCCTTCGTCAAGATAACCAGTTAGTCGAAAACAGCAGTCAGGTTTAACCCGTGATGCTTGTACAGTCTGGACATCTTGCCCGTCTAGCATCCTAAACTCTACTCCTCAGATGGTAGGACTACCAAGATAAACTCAATAGGGATCTTTGAATCTTGGTTGTCGCCCACTCAACCCTGTCATCAATCGCAGAGCCAAATATCTCAAGGTAGGAATAGTCTGCATCAAACGCAATCCCAACCGCCGAGCAACGACCAAAGGAATCCATTGACTGGAAAAGGTACGATCGAGCACGTCGGTAAATCCTAAAATCATCAAGTTCTCAAACCGCCGCCATCGTTCGTAGCGTCTTAGCACCTGCAAGCTACCAATATCCTCTCGCTTTTGATTAGCCCTATCCAACACTTGCGCAAGCGCAACCGCATCTCGAATCCCTAAATTTAGCCCTTGCCCTCCAACTGGGTGACAACAATGGGCAGCATCCCCCACTAAAGCTAGTCTGGGACGAACATAGGAATTGCTATGCATTAGTTGAACGGGGAAGAGAAAGCGATCGCCCACCAAAGCCAATTTCCCCAACTGCCCATCATATCGACGGTTCAATTCTGCCAAAAACGCACTCTCATCCAATTCCATCAGTTCCTTAGCCTGCTGATGAGGAGCCGTCAACACAATCTGCGCCCGATTATTGGGCAAGGGCAAGGTTGCAAAGGGACCATCTGCCCAGAAATGCTCACGCGCAATGTTTTGATGCGATCGCTCTGGCTGAATCACCGCTGTAATGCAAGACTGCCAGTACTGCCACCCACGGGTTTGGATGTGGGCATTTTGACGAATGGGCGATCGAGAGCCGTCTGCGGCTACCAATAAACCAGTCTGCAAATACTGAATTTCACCATCGATCGCCAATTTCAAACCAACCTCATTAGGTTGATATCCAACTTCAAGCAATTCTGCGGGACAGAACCAATGGATATTCTTCGCCTGACCAAGTTTATTCTGCAATGCTTGCAATAAAACTCGATGCTCAGCTACATGTCCCAATGCGGACGTGCCCATGTCTGTTGGCTGAAGCTTGACAACAGACGGGCAGTGCTGATCGGCTAAATGAATCTGTTGGAACGTGGTGATGTGGGGTACGATTTGCTCCCAAACTCCCAAATCCTTAAAAATCCTTTCAGACATTAAGGTAACGTGGTAAGCCCGACTCCACTGCAATCCAATTGCAGGAGATTTCGCCTCTATCAAAGCAATTCTCAGTCCGGAATCTTGCAAAGCACAGGCAAGCGTCAATCCAACAATGCCACCACCTACGATCGCCACATCATAGTAGGTTCGATCGCCGATCGGTTTGTCAACATTGGCTTGGCTCAAGGTAGGAACAGAACTTGTCGAAGGCAAATTTAGAACCATGTCAAACAGAGGTCACTAGAGCAGTAGGTAACAAATACTTATGCCTTATCTATTCTGACGCGATCGCCTAAAGCTAGCAAGCATCATTACACCATACTCAACTACACCATACTGAGTGATAACAATTCGTCTGACATCTCAAAGTTAGCAGTAACACTCTGTACGTCGTCTAACTCCTCCAGCGCATCCATTAAGCGGACGAGCGATCGGGCTTGCTCAGAATCTACGACCTCGATCGTGTTTTTAGGAATCCATCGAACTTCTGTCTGGCTGACGCGATATCCTCGCTCCATAAGGATATGCTGCAAATTCTCTAGAGCAGTAGGTTCGGTAAAGACATCAGCGACTGGTTCGTCATCGATCTCAGCGAGTTCATACTGCTCAGCATCCCCCTCGATCAACGCCTCCAATAACTCATCTTCATCGACAACGCCTGTGACTGTAACCACTCCTTTCTGTTCAAACATCCAACCTACGCAGCCAGTTTCTCCTAAATTGCCACCACGCTTATTAAACGCTGTACGCAAATCAGCCGCAGTTCGATTGCGGTTATCAGTCAGTGCCTCAATCAAAATAGCAACGCCTCCCGCACCGTATCCTTCATAGCGAATTGATTCTAATTCATCCCCATCTCCACCTTTGCCTGCTCCCTTGGCGATCGCGCGTTCGATGTTTTCGTTGGGTACTCCGGCAGCTTTGGCTTTGTCGATCGCCGTCCGCAACTGAAAATTCCCAACCGGGTCAGGTATCCCACTCCGCGCCGCCACAATAATTTCCCTCGAAACCTTGGCAAAAATTTTGCCTTTAATGGCGTCTACCCGCGCTTTTTGCCGTTTAATGTTCGCCCACTTACTATGTCCTGCCATGACTCAATGCCTGATAAAACAAAGCTTCCAACCCCTAGCATAATCAAACAAAACCACCCTCATAGAAGTTTTCTGAAAATTCAGACAAAAAAATCCCCACTATCCCTTGACAGTTCTTTGTTCATCTTGTTATCTTTGATAAGCGTCCGAGAGAGGCACCCCGCGAGGGAGAATCAGGAAGGGCGGATTGAACCTAGACAAGAGAAATAGTTTGAGAGCTAAAACGCACCTAAATGACGTGGTAAGAAGTCAATAGGTAGCTAAGCTTAGGTTTAGTTACTAGTTAAATATTCCGGA
>JAAUSV010000122.1 GCA_012032525.1 Leptolyngbyaceae cyanobacterium SL_7_1 | reverse complement strand
CATGCTAAAAAACTGGTATGCAACGGGTTCTCAAAGTAGCAGGGAATCAGCTCCAGCCCGTTCCATCTTTCCCAATAGTGCGAAATTAAATCCAATTTTTCGCTTTATCGAAGCCCACTATCATCAGCCCATCAGCCTCACTGATGTGGCGCAAGCAGTTGGCTATTCCCCTGCCTACCTGACAAATCTGGTGCAAACCCAGACAGGGCGCACGGTCAAACGGTGGATTATTGAACGACGGATGGCGGAGGCGCGATCGCTGCTAACCACCACCACCCAAACGGTGAATCAAATTGCTGAGTCGGTTGGCTATAGCGATGTCAGTTATTTTGTGCGGCAGTTTCGCCAGTTTCATAATCGATCACCCCAGGCATGGCGATCGACGGTTGACCCACAGATCGCGGTGTCCTAATCAGATTTAAAGTACGAAATCCTGCCGCCCCAGATCCCCGGCTTCTTCGAGGAGCCGGGGATCTTTGTTTCACAGTTGATTTAGGACTGCTATGGCAATGCTCCTATCAAATCATGCTGAGTAGCCCAAATCTTGAGAATTGGAATTTGGCACGTCGCCCTATTTCTTCAACCATCAAAAGAAAGTCCTACTTTTGCGAAAGAACTTCCAATGTGCTTCTCTAAAAGTTTTGCTACGTTAACGGCATGAGTATTGAGTTGTGCAACTGTACACAAATGTGAGTCCGAGCCAACGCATTCAATCAGGTAGGATTTCTTCTATGACAGTTTCTCCGAGAGCGTCTGTGCCCGTTGACGCCCGATGTGGGTGTGGTGGAAATCATTTTCTACACGATCATTGGGAGTTTTTAGAGAGTATGCCGTCCCATCCAGCCGACTGGATGAGCGATCTAGTGAAAATGGGTGTTTACAAATCTGAAGCCCTAGCGTTGGCAACTCGTTTAACCGAAGTGGATATGCGAGAAGCCTTGCTGTTGAAGAATATCAGTGGCGGCAACCCCGCCCGCGAGCAGTTTTGTCGCGATCTGATTCGGGAAGCGGGGGGACTCGACCAGGCAATGGCGGCGGCCTTTGGGGTGAATGCGATCGAATTTTTTAGCAACACTATTCGCACTGGCGATTTTAGCCGCCGAGAATTTCTCAAGCGGGTTGCTGTGGCGGGGGCTTTGGTGGCGATGGCGAGTTGCACTCAAGAGGCAAGCCAATCGGGCGATACCGAGACCACCGCTGATGCAGCGGCTCCTGTAAATTTAGAAAAAACAGATTTGAAAATCGGGTTTATCCCCATCACCTGTGCCACGCCGATTGTAATGTCGGAACCCCTCGGCTTTTACACCAAGCATGGGTTAAATGTATCGGTGGTGAAGATGCCCAACTGGGCAGCAGTCAGGGATTCGGCGATCGCCGGAGAACTCGATGCCTACCACATGCTGTCTCCCATGCCGATCGCCATGACGATGGGGTTGGGATCTACGGCGTTTCCCGTCAAGCTTGCCAGCATCGAGAATATCAATGGACAAGCCATCACTGTTGCGCTGAAGCACAAGGATACGGTGCAAGGTCCCGCCGACTTTAGGGGATTCAAGATTGGCGTGCCCTTCCCCTTCTCGATGCACAACCTGTTGCTGCGCTATTACCTGGCGACGGGGGGACTCGACCCCGACACTGATGTCCAAATCTTCCCCGTGCCACCTCCAGACAGCGTTGCCAAAATGACAGCGGGGGAAATTGACGCCATGCTAATGCCCGATCCGTTTAATCAGCGGGCGGTGTATGAGAAAGTTGGCTTCATCCACTTGTTAACTAAGGAATTATGGGATGGGCATCCCTGTTGTGCCTTTGCGGCTGGCCAGTCGTGGATTGATACCAATCCCAACACCTTCCGTGCGGTAAACAAAGCCATCATCGATGCCGCAGGTTATGCCAACGACCCTGCCAATCGCGTCGAGATCGCCAATGCCTTGATCGAGCGGAAATATCTCAACCAGCCGTTACCTGTGGTCGAAGCAGTGCTCACAGGTAACTTTGAGGATGGATTGGGCAATACGCAGAATGTTCCCGATCGCATTGGGTTCGATCCCTATCCCTGGAAGAGTTTTGCCAAGTGGATTTCGTCCCAATTGGTGCGCTGGGAACTCATGCCCACCGACAAAGCCAACTATGAGCAGATCGCCCAAGATATCTTCCTCACCGACTTGTCAGCAGAATTGCAAACCGAATTGGGACAAACCCCACCCAGCGACCCAGAGCGGATGGAAACCTTAAAGTTTGACTCCTTTGATCCCGCCGATCCCGCCGCCTATGTAGCAGCCCAAGTCAAGCAGTTTGGTAAATAGGAGAATGGGATGAACGACACTGTACTGTCTACCCCCACGGTTCGCGCCAAACGGCTAACGCTGAATACCAATCAGAAAGCATTTTTGCTGTTCCTGCTGATTTTAGGTGGAGTGCTTTTGGTTTGGGAAACTGGAGCACGATTGGGTTGGTTTTCCCAACTGATGCCCTCTGCCAGCGCCACCTTCAAGGAGTTTTGGTGGTGGATTTCCAATCCGTTTTTTGATTACGGTCCAAACGACAAGGGAATCGGTTGGCTGCTGCTGACGAGTTTGCGCCGCGTGCTACTGGGGTTTGCCATTGGCTCTGCGATCGCCATTCCGCTGGGAATTCTCATTGGCTTGTCTGAGGTGGCGTCCCGCGCCGTTGATCCCTTTATCCAAATCCTCAAGCCCGTGTCGCCCTTGGCATGGTTGCCCCTGGGGTTGGGATTATTGAAAAACTCCGAAAGCACTGCCCTGTTTGTGATTGCGATCACCAGCATTTGGCCCACGTTGATCAACACTAAATTTGGCGTTAGTCATGTGGATCAATCCTATTTAGATGTGACTCGCACCTTGGGCGCATCGCGCTGGCGAACGCTGACGAAGGTAATTTTGCCTGCGGCGGCTCCCTACATTGTGTCGGGATTACGCATCAGCATTGGGATTGCCTGGTTAGTGATTGTGGCGGCGGAAATTTTGGTGGGTGGTTCTGGGATTGGCTACTTTGTCTGGAACGAGTGGAATAACTTGAAAATTACCAGCATCATCACTGCCATTTTGGTGATTGGGTTGGTGGGGTTGGTGCTCGATCGCCTGTTTGGCTTGTTGCAAAGTTGGGTTGCGTTTGGACAACGACTATGATGACCTCCTTTCAGTCCTCTCCCTTGGGAACTGCTACTGCCGCTACCAGTGTGCCAGTCTCGATTCGCCATGTCTCCAAAGTTTATTTTGGTAAGCGCGATTGGTTCAGTCGCGCCACCCGCAAGGCAACCCTTGACTACGTAGCGCTGGCAGATATCAACCTGGAGATTGAACCCAATACCTTTGTGTCGATTATCGGACCCTCCGGTTGTGGCAAGTCTACGCTGCTGAATATCATCGCCGGACTGTCACAGCCCACAACCGGAGAAGTGGCGATCGGCGGGGTGCCAATTTCCGGTCCAGGAGCCGATCGCGGCGTGGTGTTTCAAAACTACGCCTGATGCCCTGGATGACGGTGATGGATAATATTCGGTTTGCGATCGAAACCGTTAACCCCCGCTTGTCTCGATCGCGACAAACGGCGATCGCCCAGGACTACATTGAGTTGGTAGGATTGCGCGGAGCCGAACAGCGCCACCCCCATGAGCTATCGGGGGGAATGAAACAGCGAGTAGGAATTGCCCGCGCCTTGGCGATCGATCCCCAGATCCTACTGATGGATGAACCCTTTGGAGCACTCGATGCCTTGACCCGTGGCTTCCTGCAAGACGAGGTGGAGCGAATTTGGGACCAGCAGCGCAAAACGGTGGTTTTGATCACCCACAGCATTGAGGAAGCCCTGTTGCTCTCCGACAAGATTGTGATGATGACGCGCGGACCCGAAGCCAAAATCGCCCAGATTTTGGATGTGCCTTTCCCGCGCCCCCGCCATCGGGAGTCGTTGGATCAGCACCCCGCTTACCACACCCTCAAAGCCGCAATGGAACTGCATTTGTCCCAGGAGACCCGTGCCGTAGAGGAATCTCGCATTCGCAGAAATCAAACCCCATAGATCGCCCTGACGCAATTTTTTTCAAGGAGAATCTCCATGTCTAGGATTGACCTTCCCGAAATCACTAAAAAGCTACTTGCTGCCAAAGAAGCGACAGGTGTCACCTTTGCCGAGTTGGAAACCAAAGTGGGACGTGACGAAATTTGGATCGCAGCAGTGATCTACCGTCAGGCGAGTGCCTCGATCGATGAGGCAACCAACCTGCTAGAGGCATTGGGACTGAGTGCGGATTTAGCCGCCGAGTTGATGGCATACCCAGCCAAAGGACTGGGACCATTGGTTCCCACCGATCCCTTGATCTACCGCTTCTACGAAATCATGCAGGTGTATGGAATGCCGATGAAGGACGTGATCCACGAAAAGTTTGGTGATGGCATCATGAGTGCGATCGATTTTACCCTGGATATTGAAAAGGAAGTTGATCCCAAGGGCGATCGGGTCAAAGTTATCATGAACGGTAAGTTCCTTCCCTACAAAAAGTGGTAATCAACACGATCTCTAGTAACCGCAACAAATGATCTAGTATCAACGTGTAATAGTGAGACAGGGCTAAATTTGTAGGTTGGGTTGAGCTTGGCGAAACCCAACAAGCTTTAGAAGTGTTGGGTTTCGCCAAGCTCAACCAAACCTACTAGCGTGGCAAGTCTAATATCGTAGGTTGGTGTTGAGCGTAGCGAAACCCAACAATCCTATCCAAGCGTTGGGTTTCACGCTGTTCAACCCAACCTACGTGACCCAGCATTTTAGACTGGACGCGGTACTACCTATTACAGCAGTTTAGTCATGTCAGACCAGTAGGGTGCGTTACGGCGCTGCCTAACAGCACCCTACGCGACTTGTTTCCAAGCTGTAATTGGAAATGAGGTTAAGACATTGGGGTTCACAAAAAAACTGTTGTTTTTAAGGTGTGGAAAACTAACATGAAGCGTCTTTCCGAAAGTACTAAAAGACAAATCAAGGGAGTGAGTTGGATACAATATATTGTCTTAGTGTTTGCGTTCATTGGGCTGTGGCAATTGCTGTCATTCAGTACAACTTTACTTCATCACTTGTTCTAAACTTTTTCAATACCGATGGAAACTAAACCTCCCCTTCCCCCATTTACCTTGGAAACAGCAACAGCCAAGGTGCAAGCCGCAGAAGACGCCTGGAATACCCGCGATCCAGAACGAGTTGCCCTGGCTTACACCGAAGATTCGCAATGGCGCAATCGCTCCGAATTTTTCAGCGGACGAGATGCGATCAAAGAATTTCTCAAACGCAAGTGGGCAAAAGAGTTGGACTACCGCCTCAAGAAAGAACTCTGGTGCTTTATGGACAACCGCATTGCCGTGCGGTTTGAATATGAGTGGCACGATGATTTGGGTTTGTGGTATCGCGCCTACGGCAATGAGAACTGGGAGTTTGCCGAGAATGGGTTGATGATGCGACGATTTGCCAGCATCAACGATGTCCCCATTCAGGAGTCCGATCGCAAGTTTCGCTGGGAACGGGATACTACTGCGTCCTGATGATCTTTTTTCTTTTTACTGTGTAGAGCCAACAAGGGTGAATGCCGCCCAATCGCGAGGGTGGGGATAGGTTTGCATCACCGAGAGCATCGATCGCCGTAGGGCTTGGGCATCATCCCCCTGCGGACGCTGGCGATAAAACTCAATCATTAATTGAGCGGTGGCATCATCGGGAACTTGCCAGAGGGAAACCAACACACTGGGAACTCCTGCTGCAATCAGAGATCGCGAAAGCCCGACTACCCCATCCCCCGTGATCCTCCCTCGTCCTGTATCGCAAGCACTGAGCACAACTAATTCGGCAGTTAACGATAGATCGAGAATTTCTGCGGCGGTGAGGAAACCGTCTTCGCCCATTGGAGAAGGGGCTAGGGCGATCGCTCCTTGCAAGGGATGGGTTTCATTGAACAAGCCGTGGGTAGCAAAGTGGATCAACCGAGCGTTGGCAAGTTGTTGCTTGATTGCTGTTTCGGTGGCGTCGGCTCCGGTGATGGCGGTGGTGTTGAGCAGTTGGGCGATCGCCTCTGCCTCGACTTCTGCATAGGGTAAAGCAGTTAAGGAAGCAGGCATGGGATGGGGATTGCCCACTACCACAGCAGTCTGGGCTGCATTGAAAGCAGAGGAACGTTGTTGGCTAAGCTCTAGGACTTGAATGGCGGAGGTGGTCAGTAGGGTATGTCTTTCTACCAAATATTGTCCGTCGGCGGCTTGCAATGCGGCAAAGGGAACCAGGAACAGAGCCTCTTGAGGTACAACAATGACTCGTTGATTGGGATCGTCAGGCAATAGATCGGCGATCGGTTCGATCAGAATTTGATGCAATTGTTGTAGTCGGCGATAACGGGGGCGCTGGAGTTCAACTTTGTATACCTCTGTCAATGCGACGGGGGCAGGCAGATTAATTTCAGGATGGCTGAGGGTGGTGGTTCCTGTGGCTAGATCGACTGCGATAACTTGATAGGGTTGCCAATCGCTCGGTTCACCCAATCGTCTGACGAAATCACCCACCTGAATGGCAGCGTCATTTCCTCCAGAGTTATCAACAGTCTCCTCTCCCCCTCGAATGCCCTGTCGTGCCACGTTCGCTAGGTCTGCCAGGGAATGATTGAACAAGTCTGGCAGCGATCGCAAATCAACTCGACGAAATGCCACATCACCTGTTGGTGCAATCACCCAGATGAATAATTCTGATTCCCGTGGTTCGATCGAGTATTGCTCAGACGCCCCGTGGGGTATCTCGACGGTTTGTTCCCGCATAATGCTGTATTCAACAATCGTGGCATTTTGCTCGATCGCAGTCTGGCGCAACTGGTCTAGATTGGGCGGTTCTACGACAAATTGCTCATAGTTAACTTCAGCCGTATCTCTGGCAATTAGTTCCACAAATGCGCGTGCCCGACCTCGTTCTGAGACTTCCAGGGCGATCGATGATTTCCCTTGATCGGCTAATACTTCCTGGAGGTTGCGATAAGTTGCCACCTGCGTTTCAAAAATCGACACTTTCAGGGCATCACTATTGCCCAGTCCTGCCCGCAACGATTCCCACACGTCTATGCCCACAAATAGGGCTTGTTCTGCTTCTGACAACCGATCGAGGTGAAACAGCGCATCACCCAAATTCGTCAGGGCAATGCCTTCACCCAAGCGGGCTTGCAGTTCACGCATAATAGTCAAACTTTGCTCGTGATGAATGATTGCTTGAGGATAATCTTGACGATAGGAATACGTTGTTCCTAGATTCAAAAAAGCTTGCGCTTCTTGTAGGCGATCGCTCAATTCCTTTGCTAATGCAATACTCTGTTGGTGGTAGTCAATGGCGCGATCAAATTCTCCTATTTTTGTATAGGTATTCCCCAAATTTCCCAGTGCTTGCATCTCTCCATAGTGATCGCCACTGGTGGTAGACAACGCTAAACTAGCCTGCTGGTACTCGATCGCTTTTTCGTATTCTGTTTGTACTAGATAGGCATTGCCTAAGTTTCGCAACGTCAGCGATCGCCATTGGGGAGCAACCGTGGTGGAAATCTTGTCTAACCCCTGGGTGTAATAATCGATCGCAGTGGTGTAATCCCCCAATGCTGCATGCGCTGCGCCGATACCGGATAGCGCTACACCCACCTGAGTTTGATTGTCTGCATCTTGGGCAACTTGTAACTGTTGTTGGTGATGGGCGATCGCCTGTTGGTAATCACCCATGACAAAGTGGGCAATGGCTAAATTGTTGAGGGAATAGGCTTGCCATTCCGTGTTCTCAGCCGCTTCAGCAGTGGCTAAATTTTGCTGGTAGCAATCAATCAACAGGGCGTAGATTCCTTCAGTACGGTCGGCGGCGGCGATCGCTTGAATTTGTTCAACCTGCGATTGACAATTTTGTAATCTTTGCTCGATTGCATGGGGGGATGAGGCGATCGCTGAATTGGCAGCCAAATTAGAGGGTGGATTGGTCAAATCTTCGACGGTTGCAGACGGTTCAACGCTTGGTGACTCCTCACCCGTGGAGATTTCTGCATCAGGACTAACGGATGGGTTATTGGGTGAAGTCACTGAATCATCTGGGGCAGTCGGGGTGTCGGCAGGCTCGATCGAATCCTCAGGAGCAACTGAATTTTGGGCAACCGAGGTGTCGGCAGGCTCGACTAGCTCTCCAGGATTGACTGAATCGGGTTCGATGGGCTGGGAGGGTTGAGATGGGGGAGGGTCACTCGGCGTGGATAAGTCAGGGGTAGAAGATGCAGTAAAGCTATCAAATGTTCCGGGTTGTAGCCCAGCACTATCGTTGTCATCCGAGATTTGAGAAATTCCTAGAAATCGTTGGGGTGGCAGGAAAAGGAGCGGAGGTTCAGGGAAAATCGCATCCAGAATAATTAATGGCGTCAAGGAAGGCGATTGCGCTAGGGGTTCACCCATTAATGTGGCTGAGGTGACTTGTAAGCTCAGAGGAAGTTGCTCTGGTGGAAAGGCTTCTGGAGGAGTGGGAAGGGGGTCTGGAGGGGATGGTGGATTTGTAATTACAGGGGGATTAGTGATTGGAGGCGAAATCGGGGCAACAATGTTGAAACGAACTGATGCTGGGGTTGAGAAAGCAAGGCGATCGCTCGCCCTAACACTAAAGGCATTCAGTTCACCCGTTGCAGCACCAGGTGGTGTGTAGACTAGAACCTCATTTAGACTAACTGTATCCCCCGGACGTAGAACAACGCCATTGCGAGTCAGTGTGCCAAGGGCGATCGCTTCAATTTGTACGGTTGTGTTATCGGCATTCGCATCATTTACGGTTACGTTCAAGTCAGCCAGTGTAAATGAAATGGACTGGTCTTGCACACTATCAGACACTAGTAGTGCTTCTGTCAGGGTTGGAGCGGTGTTCGTGAATGTTACGGTAACGTCATTGTTGACTCCACGAGTTTCTGTACCAACCGTTGCAAATGTTTCGTTGTTTAGGGTTGAAGTTCCTGTATTGATTGCTCCTGCTGTACCATTTTGACTGGCATCACCGATGATAAACGGAACGTTATCCGCTCCACCATCGTGTTGAATGGTAACGCTACCTCCAGTAGTTGTGCCTTGTGTATCGATTGTTGTTCCAACTCCTATTCCCTGAACAACTCCGGCAGCAACAACTTCTACATTTCCTCCAGTTCCTATCTCATCAGAATTAGAAGTTGCTTGTGCAGTTGTTTGAATCTGTTCAAAGGTAATATTACTTCCTGACTCAGACCCACTTTCTAATCTCACAGCACCTCCTGTGGCATCTCCCATCACTCCACCCGCTTGAGCATTGGCAGAGGTGTCAATTGTTCCTGCTGTAAGATTTGTGTTGGCAATTAATCTAACATCTCCTCCCAATGCAGTAGCATTTCTAGCACTCAATGGAATAGAGGCGGAAGTATCGATGTTTCCTACCACAATTGCATTACCAGAGTGCAGCAATACATCACCAGCATCAGCAGTTACCCCCCGGCAGTGCTTGAAACAGAAATATTGGTGTTGATTACACTGGCTGCAATATCTCCTGATTCCACAATTGCTCCGGTAGTGAGTTGCACCGTACCATCCGGGTTAACAATTAAACCAGTTGCCAAATTAATCTCACCCCCCGTGAGTAATTCTGGCAGCGACAATGGGGTGAATGGCAGTGCGTTGGGGCGATCGCTCGTTAGCGGTTGAATCTCTAAACTCAGGGGCGTGCCTGCCTGACTAATGCGGACTAAGCTTTCTCCGGGTACAGTGGCGATCGTAATTTCTCCCCCCGGAGCAGTCAGGGTTCCGGTGCTGACGACCGTACCACCAATTAACCTCAGTGATTGACCATTCGCCACGCTCAAATCGCCTGCATTGACAATCGCCCCCGGTTCACTCGCAGTAAAGGCAAATTGCCCCGGTGTTCCAACCAGATCGGCAAAATTATTCTCACCCGTGGCACTGAACCAGCCCGCATCAAAGCCAATGCCCGTCGCAGTGGTGGCGGTAAAGGCAGCGGGGATATTCAGACTGGCGTTTTCCCCAAAGATAATGCCAGCGGGATTGAGCAAATACAAATTGGGTGTGCCCGCTCCCATCACTTGCACTTCAATCTCCCCATTGATGATGGAGGCATCCCCTCCCGTCACCCGCCCTAGAATATTTTCGATGCCAACCTCAGCAATGAAATTGGCGGTTTGATTCGCATCCAACCCAAAACGCCTCAAAGCTGTGAAACAGGTTCTCCCCTGCTTGCCGTCCTCCTCGGATGTCGAACTGATCCCCAACTTGATCTACTTCTGTGCCGACGCCATCATTAGCTCCCCGGATGTTTTGAGCCAACAGCCATTCCCGATTTGTTGAGTTGGAAAACTCCACTGCCGACAAGTCTGGTGAGTCAATGGCATTGGAGATGGGAGCGATCGCCTCCGTTGGAAACTCCACAACCATCACGGGTAATTCTGGGGGGAGGATGGGGATCATGGGGGTTGACCTCTCTAACTTAGGGGATGAATGGCGTAAGGTTGGGTTTCACGCTGCTCAACCCAACCTACAGAATCTAAGAACAACACTCGATCAGGGGTTCCGCAATCAAGGCATCTAGCTTGACAAAGGGATGTTGCAGCAGCGTTTCCCAATCGGCTTGCAGGGTGGGATTCTCAGGGTTCGCCCATCGCAATTGGTTTAACTGGGTGAGCGTGTCATGCCAAAAGCCGTGGGCAGCCAGCAACGCCACTTGTTCCGTTGGCGAAGCGGCTTCTAACTGTTCTGTGAAACTGGTGGAGGGCGATCGCCGCACCACTACGCCTGTAACCTGGAAATGGGATTGGGTTTCAGCATCACAAATAAATTCAAACTGCCAGCGATAGAGGCGATCGACCTCTAAAGCAGGCGCATTGGCTGGAAGAGGAACCTGTGCAATTCCCGCTGCCGATGGTTGAAACGTCGTGCTATAGATTACGGTTTCTGGAGTTTGTTCATCTCGTAACGTCAGAATTACCGCACTAGCATCGTAGGGGAAGTAGAGCCAGAAAGTAGGATGGGAGGCGATCGTTTCTCCCCAATTGGTTGCAGGAACCAGCGCCGTAAAGGGAATTACCGAAGTGGGACAAGCCGGACGGCTACCTGCATCCTGGGTTTTTCCCGGTGCGCCTCGGTTGGGTGGATTGAAGGTGATGGTTTTGAGCGAGGCAGGGCGAGGTGCGGCGGTGAGCACAGGGGGAACTGCAATTAGCCCAACTAGAACTTCGACTATCAGGATGAGGCGTATGAATCGTTGCCACTGCGGATACATCATGATTCCTCCTGAACTGAGGGACTGGAATGACGACTCGATCGAGCAAAATAACGGCTCAGCCACACTCCACCACTACTCCCCACCAGGGCTAACCCTGCCGGAACCAGTGGTAGCCACCAACCGATGATTAGTGCTCCCCAAGCCAACCCATAGAGCATGGCGATCGCGCCACCCAGAGCAATTCCCAAGGATCGATCGCGACGAATTTTCCAGGTTATGCCTGCGGCGATCGCTGCCCAGCTACCAATCCACAGGCGATCGCCCCATACGGGCAACGGCTGTAACACTGCCCGTCCATCGATCGCAGCCGTTAGCAGGTGGTTCACCATCTGGGCTTGCATATGGACTCCTGGAATAGGTTCCGCTGCCCAAGTGCCGCTATCCGGAGTAAAAAAATAATCGGTAGGATTGGTGATTGCAGCCGTCATACCCACTAGCACGGCGCGATCGCTGAGGTTATGCAGCACAGCCCCATTTAGCAGCTCCGATAAACTGAGGCGATCGGCAACCTGATCGAGTTCTGCATAGTTTAACAACACCTGAAAGCCCCACAGATCGAGCGTTTGGTAGGCTCCCTGTTGGGGATCGAGTGGCGTCAATTGCGCCTTGCCGACTTGCATTTGGTGATTTTCCAAGGTTTGCGGTTGGATGCCTTCGTGGTCTAAGTAATGCAGTGCCACCAAGGTGTTCAACGAAAAGCGGGTGGCGCAGGGATCGGCAGGGTCGGGATGCATAAACAGCAGATGTCGCCGCAATACCCCATCGGGGTCTGGAACAACGTTGCTAAATCCCAGTTGCGTCTCCGGCAAACCGGGCGGCGGGCTGATGCCTGGTCGATCGGGGTTATCGCTGTGGCGCACACTGCACAACGCCACCACGTTCTTTTGCTGCATAGCTTGACGCAGGGGAGTAGACACTTGACTACGAAAAATATCTAACCCAATCACACGGGGGTGTTGAGTCTGTAACCGCTCGATCGCTTGGACTAATACCGCATCCGGTAATGGATAGCCGTAGGTGTTGACATCCGATTCCGTAGCTTCAACGATCAGGAGTCGTTTGGGTAAGGTTTCGGCAGGGCGCGATCGCAGCAAGTGATCAAAGGCAGCTAACTCCCAGCGTTGCAATGCACCGAGCGATCGCATTCCCAAGACTAGGGCGGTGGCGATCGCACTGGCGACTACTGCCATCCCCAAAGGGGAGTGGGGGAC
>JAAUSV010000121.1 GCA_012032525.1 Leptolyngbyaceae cyanobacterium SL_7_1 | reverse complement strand
TCTGACGCCCTATGCCCCTGAGTGTGCTTGGCAGTCTCAGGATGGGTTGGGCGGGTTCATCACCTACAGTACCGATTTGTTTGATCGCGATCGCATTGGTCGTCTGGTCGGACATTTTCAAACCCTATTAGCGGGCATTGTTGCCAATCCCCACGCGCGATTGTCGGAACTCCCCCTCCTCACCCCCGCAGAGCATCAGCAAGTGACGCAGGACTGGAATCAGACCCACGCCCCCTCCCCCGATCGATGCTTTCACCAACTGTTTGAGGCACAGGTAGAGGCTCACCCAGAGGCGATCGCCCTTGTTTCAGATCAGGGAACACTGACCTATGAAGCCCTCAACCAGCAAGCCGATCGCTTAGCCCAAACCCTGCGGCAGAGCGGAGTTGGCGCCGATTCCCTGGTGGGGTTGTGTGTCGATCGCTCCGCCGACATGGTAGTAGGGATTTTAGGCATTCTCAAAGCGGCAGGAGCCTATGTGCCGCTTGATCCGAGCTATCCGAGCGATCGGCTTCGGTGGATGTTGAATGACACCCAGGTGGGGCTGCTATTGACCCAATCCTGGTTAGTGGAATCGTTGCCAGAGTCGTCAGCCACCTCCTCTGTCTAGATCAACCACTGCCATTGAATGTAACCGTGACGGAGGTAGAAGACCCTACCCCCGATCGTCTTGCCTACGTCATCTACACCTCTGGTTCCACGGGCACTCCCAAAGGGGTACTCCTCACCCATCGTGGCTTGAGTAATGTCGTCGCCGCCCAGCAGTCGTTGTTCCATCCGTGCCGCCACAGCCGCGTTCTCCAATTTAGTTCCCTCAGTTTTGATGCCTCGATTTTTGAGATTGCCTTGGCATTGGGCGCAGGTGGCACGTTGTACATTCCCCCTAAAACAGCTCAGTTACCAGGAATGGCGCTGATGCAATTTCTCAAGGACAACGCCATTACCCATGCCTTGCTGACCCCAGCCGTGCTAGCCGTGTTGCCATCGGCGGAACTGCCTGCCCTGCAAGTGCTGATTACGGGCGGGGAAGCCTGTTCCAGTCAAGTAGTCGATCGCTGGGCAGTCGATCGCCAATTCTTCAACGCCTACGGACCCACCGAAACCACTATCTGGGCAACGATCGCCCGACTCCACCCCGGAGACAATCCACGGACGATCGGGCATCCCGTCCTCAACACCCAGGTCTACATTCTCGATGCTGCCCTCAACCCCGTCCCAGTGGGTATTCCAGGAGAACTGTACATTGGCGGTGCAGGGCTTGCCCGTGGCTATTTGAATCGCCCAGCGCTAACCGCCGAACGGTTTGTCAACGCCCAGGGCTTAGGCACAAGTTGTGCATCAAACGGCTACCAGCCCACGCTCTACAAAACGGGCGATCGCGCCTTCTATCACCCCGATGGCACGATCGAATTTCTCGGTCGCACAGACCACCAAATTAAAATCCGAGGATTCCGGGTCGAACTGGGCGAAATCGAAGCCGCCTTAAACCGCCACCCCGCCATCCAAGAAGGCGTAGTGCTTGCCGCCACTGACACCCCTGACACCTCCGGCACCCCTGGCACCCCTGGCACCCAACTCATCGCCCACTTCAGCCTCGATCGCCACCACTTCCACCACACCGCTCTCCCCTCCCTCCAAGCCCACCACATCCACCACTGGCAAACCCTCTACCACCAAACCTACTCCCCCCCTCCCTCTTCCGCCCTCCATCCTCCCTCTTTCAACACCACTGGCTGGAATAGCAGCTATACCGGAGACCCAATTCCCCCAGAGCAAATGCAGGAATGGGTGAGCGATCGCGTCCAACAAATTCTTGCCCTCAAACCCCAGCGAGTTTTGGAAATCGGCTGCGGCACTGGACTGTTGTTGTTTCAAATCGCCCCCCACTGTCAAACCTATGTTGGCACCGATTTCTCAACCGCATCCTTGGCATCGATTCAGCAGCAATTGCCCAGCCTCGATCTGCCGCAGGTTGAGCTGCTGCATCGCTTGGCAACGGATTTTGCAGGAATTGAGCCTGCTTCGTTTGATCTGGTGATTTTGAATTCGATCGTGCAGTATTTCCCCAGTTCAGAGTACCTAATGCAGGTGTTGCAGGGTGCGATTCAGTGCCTTGCTCCGGGGGGGGTGGTGTTTGTAGGTGATGTCCGCAGTTTGCCTTTATTGTCAGCATTTCATGCTTGGGTGCACTTCTCTCAAGCCGATGCCACTGCGGAACGGGTGCAACTTTGGCAACGGGTCGAGCGATCGCAATTTGAAGAACCGGAATTGGCGATCGATCCAGATTTCTTTTACGGATTGGGCGATCGCTTTCCCCAAATCTCCCAAGTCCACATCCGCCTCTCACGCGGTCGGAGTCAAAATGAAATGACTCAGTTCCGCTACAACGTTTTGCTATCTACGCAGCAGCCTCAAGCTGATCATCAGCAACCTCTACAGCCCATTCATCAGTATGACTGGAGGTTGAATCCGATTGCGATTGAAGAGATCCAAACGACTCTAATTAAAGATGAACCCTCCATCGTGATCATCAGCAATATCACAAACAGTCGAGTCCACGCTGCTGTCAAAATTGCCCAGTGGTTGAGTAACGCAGATACTCCTAAAACCGTGGGACGAATGCGAGAAGTGTTGCAGGATTCGAGTCAACCAACCAATCACATTGACCCTCAAGATTGGTGGGATTTAGAAGCCATATTGCCCTACACAGTAGACATCACCTGGGCAGATCGGACTCAAACGGGTGCCTATAACGTCAGATTGCTCCGACAAGGCGTAGAGGCAACAACTGATTGGTCAACGCCTCAACTAGTGGATGGAGCAGATCGAGACTACACCAATCAACCGCTGCAAGCCAACTACGCTCGGCAACTGATCCCAGAGCTGCGTCACTATTTGCAGCAAACCCTGCCAGATTATATGGTGCCTGCCCTGTTTATTCCGTGGGCAACGTTGCCTCTGACCGTTAATGGAAAACTCGATCGCACTCGCCTTGCCCAGCAGCACGATGATATCTTGCCGCAACTCAAGGCTAAGGCGATCGACTATGGCTCACTAGCCACCCCACCCACGCCCACCGAGTCAACGCTGATTGAGATTTGGCAAGACCTGTTGCGATGGAAGCAGGTGACGATTCACGACAACTTTTTTGAGTTGGGCGGGCATTCTCTGTTAGCCACCCAGATGACCTCGCGTGTCCGGGATGTGTTTGCCGTAGAATTGCCGTTGCAAAGCGTGTTTGAAGCCCCCACGATCGCCCAACTCGCCCGCATCCTAGAAAGCCTGTGCCATGCACCCTCAGTGGCTACCATCCCTCCCCTCGTGCGGCTCGATCGCGCTGCCCACCGCCATCGCCGCCCTTCCCCAGCCTTGCCCGATCGCCGTTATGGGTCGGGTCAATCTCCTCCCCCATCCCACTCCCCATCCCCCGTTCTCCAGGAAACGATCCCCGCCCGATCGCCCCTAGTACTTTTAACGGCGGGCAAAAACCCGGTTCCCTTTTTCTGTGTGCACCCCATGTTTGGCGTAGTGTTTCCGTATTTAGAATTGGCGCATTGCCTTACTAGCGCTCGCAGTTTCTATGGACTGCAACCCCTGGGATTGGATGGCAAATCTGCTCCATTGAACCGCATGGAGGCGATCGCCGCCTATTATGTTCAAGCCATCCAGACCCTCCAACCCCAAGGTCCCTATCTCCTGGGGGGTTGGTCCTTTGGGGGGTTGGTTGCCTTTGAAATGGCGCAGCAATTGACTCAGGCAGGGCAGCAGGTTGAGCTGCTGGCGATGCTCGATACCCCAGCGCCGTGTCAGCGATCGTCCCTTTATCAAAGTCTAAAATTTCTGCTGGGAACTGCCCTATGGTCTACGTTGCCCTTTTTGCTCGACTACAGCTCCCTGGCACTCAACCGACTGCAATCGTGGCATCCCTGGTTGCCCCGCTGGCAGAGAACCAAAGCTACGTCTGGCGCTGCCCTACGGGCGATCGGGCGGTTGATTCCTGAGGAGTCCCATTTGCAGTTAATGGATGAAGCAGCAACCTCAACGATTTTGCAAATTGTCTACGCAAATGCTCAAGCAGCCCAGTCCTATGTGCCCAAGCAGTATGGCGATCGGTTGACTCTATTTAGAGCTGATGAGCAACCAGAGGCGCTGACCAATAATCCGACTTTGGGCTGGGGTGTGCTAGTAAAGGAAGTTCAGTTGCATCAGGTGCCGGGCAACCACCTATCGCTGCTAAAACAACCCCACGTGCAAACCCTGGCTCACCAACTGCGACAGTATTTGTAACATTCAAAAAAGCGTCCTCGGTTTTACGAAGAGAACTATCTAAGGTTCAGTTATGTGTTTATGCAACAAACATTGGTGCTCGTCTTGTGTAGTAATAAATTGAGAATTAGCTTGAAAGAGATTCAGCACAATTCATAATCAACCTAATTTCTGATCCTCCAACCAATCTCTTAAGCTTCCTAGACTGACAAATTCTTCTCTGATGTAAACAGTCTGTTCAATACAATATGATTCGATATCGGAACAAATTTTATCAAAACTTTCTTTAGCCTTTTCAATTCCACTCCTTAAAATGCTAAACATACTATCTTTAAGCACTTCACCAACGTATTTCTCTGAAAATTTCTCCGCCCATTTTTCTTTATTTAACAACTCCTTTAATAATTCATTACAGCACTTTTCAAGTCCATGAGGTACAGATTTTTTGTTGAGCGCCGCGCACTGCGCGGCGCTCAACAAAAATCTGGTTCTATCAAAGCGCAAAGCGCTGTATATTTATCTAAATTTTCGTTAATTAAATAGAATTGGATTCCATCTCTTTCAAAATTTCGCCAATTAGTATGAGAAGAGTTAGGTCTAGACTTAGACAAATTATCAACAATTCCAGAAAGTCGATTTAGAATTGACTCTACTCGTTTCTCATGCATATTCTTATCACTCGTCACTTCGTATTTCTTGGAAAATGGCTAAATGGCTTTTGATCCATGCACAAACCAGAAATCTCAAATTCTATTTTCTAATGTATGAAACCTTTCTGTTTTAGCAGAGAGCTGACTTTAATCAGTAATACCCTCAAGTTTTTATGAGGAACAAGGTTATCGTTGTGCAACCGTCCCAAGATAATACCGGGATGGCGGTTTTGGCTCTGAGCAAACTGCTCGATCGCCTTTCGAGAAAACCGGGGTTTGTGCTGCACTACAAACTCCTGGAGAGCTTGTGAATCGATTAACCAGTTTGCTGCCAACTGGTTGGCTTCAGATTCTTCATCGTTCACAGCAAGATTACCCAAGTCATCCAGATAACTGCCTTGATGCCCAGCAACAATGTGTCCCAACTCGTGCATCAGTGTGAACCAAAATGAATCAATTCGGTCATATCGCAATGTCAAAGCAACAATGGGATGACTATCCAAATAAAATGCAGCACCATCTAAATAGGTTTTACTTAGATGCGGCACGATAACAAAATGTACTCCCAATGACAAAAGCAGATCAGGAATATGTTGTACATCTTCTGCGTGTCTTGTTAGAGCTAAAATCTTTGGAATTGCAGCCCGCAACTGCTTTCGATCGAATGAACTAACTGTTTGTTGTGCTGCTAAATTTTCAACCTGTTTTGCCCATGCCAATTGGGCGATCGCTTCTGGGTCACGCTCTTGAGAACAGCGAAAATTGATGGCAAGCTTGGGAGGTTGATCAATCGAATCAATGCCAAAAAAATCGCAGACTTTCTCTTCTAAATCATCGATCGAATCAGTTGCTTGAATCCATCCCCGTTTAAGCAGTTCTGAAATCGGGGCTAGACTGTAAAGCTGACTTTTACGAGTAATATCTCGTGCTTGATTATCTTTCCTTGCTAGATATAACCGATAATTTGTCTCCAAATTCGTCCAAAACTCAGCAGAGGTTCCAAACGCTTCTCCAAAATCCAGTGCCGTTTCAGGTGTAATTTGTTTCTTCGCTTGAACAATTTCATTAATTGTCTGAACAGGTCGCCCGGTAATTTCTGCCAAGTCTTTCTGCGTCCAACCACGCGTTTCTAACTCGCGCACCAAGATGCGTCCGGGTGGTGGCACTCTTGCAGGTAATAATAATTGACTCATGGTTGCCTCTCCCCTTCCTCTTCAATCAGTGATAGTCTTCAATATCGATGATCTGGAGGTATGACCCTTCCTCGTCTTCTTCCAGTGTGACAATTAATCGCCACTGTTTGTTTAATCGCAGCGATCGCTGCCCTTGTTTTCCGCGTTGCCCAGCTAGTTTCTCAAACCGAATCCCTTTTTGAGCATATAAATCTCTCTCATCTAATGCAGCATCGATTGTTGCCATGACTTCAAAGAAATCATCGAGCACGTTGGGGTATTTGTGGGCGTTTTTCTCCTCAGTGTAGAGAGCTTCAAGTTTCTTGCCTTTAAAGCGAAAACGCACTTCATTCTCCATACACCGAGCTTATGCAATAATCAGTTTTATATCATAAATTCGGTCTTTGGGTGAATTGATGAACTTAGCACAACAAATTTGCGTGAATACATGGAATTGGGTGCAAAACAAAATGCCCACTCCACGAAAGACTGGGCATTTTGACGCAAAGTGCGCAGCGTATTTTGTTTTACAGTTCTGAGGCTTAGGCGTCTGTCTTGACATCGGGAGGTTCGACCGCAGAGATCACCTCATCAGTGTCTACTTTGGGAACCACATCAGGGCGCTCCTTATCTTCCCAACCGGGCGGACGCTTGGAATTGTACCAGGCGATCGAACCGATGGTGACAGCGGCGATAAAGCCAACGATATAAACTAGAGTAAAAGCCGTGGGGAAACTGGACGCTTCCCCAGACTCCACAATTAAAAACATCATATTTTAACTCCTTGGTAGTGAATTAAAATCCAGGCTATCGGCTTAGCTGGACTAAGGCATCCTCCTTAATTAGTATCTCAGGTGGTCGTTCTAACGCAGCAATGATTTTTAATGATTTGGGCACCGTTTGCAGATCTGTCAAGGGCGATTGAAACCAATTCCATTGCGTTGCCAAAAATTCCTACAATACGGGGGTCACCCGTAGGGGCATGACATTGCCACGCCCTCCAGAAAGCTGTTGCTTGGAAACCTTCAATGCCTGCTAAATCCCTAGACATGCTCCATCAAGGGCTGGTTGTCTCCTGCCAAGCTCCCGCCCATTCCCCGCTGCACGATGCCGATGTGATTGCCGCAATGGCACAGGCAGCCTTAAATCAAGGAGCTGTGGGGGTGCGGATCGACAGCCCTGAGCACATCCAAGCCGTTCGATCGCGCACTACCGCCCCTATTATTGGGTTGTGGAAACAAACCCTTCCGGGTTCAGAGGTTTACATCACTCCCCAGTGGGAACATGCTGAAGCGGTGATCCAAGCTGGAGCCGATATCATTGCCATTGATGCCACCCAACGCCATCGCCCCGCTGGTGAAACGGTGACTCATCTGATCCACCAAATTCACCACCTCGGCAAGTTGGTAATGGCGGATGTGGACACCCTAGAAGCAGGCTTGGCGGCAGCGGCGGCTGGAGCTGATGTGGTAGGAACCACCCTCTATGGCTACACAGAACAAACTCGCCACTTAACTCCTCCGGGACTGGAGCTGCTGAGCCAACTGGTGGAGCGGTTGAGCATTCCCGTCATCTGTGAGGGGGGGATTGCCTCTCCGGCAATGGCAAAGTCTGTGTTGGAGTTGGGAGCTTATAGTGTGGTGGTGGGAACGGCGATTACCGGGATTGATGCGTTGGTCGGGGTATATTGTGCGGCTTTAAAGCAATCGTCCTGATTCATATCTTGCAATACAACATTGAGCACCCAGGCAATCTTAAATAGACCTTAAACCAATTGGTAGATTACAGTAAGGTAAATTGCGATCGCCGCAGTTCCATCCCATTCCCATCGGCTGTATCGGTTATGACTTCCTACATTCCCGTTGCTGAGATCACTGTTAAACAACTGGGTGAGCAGTTGCGCCAACCCAACGCCTCTGCCCCGGTACAACTGGTTGACGTGCGAGAGCCAGAGGAATGGGCGATCGCCCGTCTAGACGGGTTCATCAATTTGCCCCTGAGCCAGTTCCCCACCTGGTCTGAGCAAATTCACGTCCACCTCGATCCGCAGGTGGAAACGATTGTGCTGTGTCACCACGGCATCCGCTCTGCCCAACTGTGTCAGTGGCTGCTTCACCAAGGATTTAGCCAGGTAAAGAATGTGCGGGGAGGAATTGATGCCTACGCCGATTATGTCGATCGCTCGATTCCTCGGTATTAGGGGCAATAGCCGTAAACACTGTCTGGTTTGTTTCAGTCTATTAAGCTAGTCCATTAAAATAAAGATCTGACTGCCCAACGCGCTACACCATGAAGCTCAGCAACCGTCAACAGCAAGTCTTAGGAGCCACAGTCCGCCACTATATTGCGACGGCAAAACCCGTTGGCTCAGAGGCATTGGTCGAGGGCTTTAATCCTAGAGTTAGCCCGGCGACCATTCGCAATGCAATGGGGTATTTAGAAAAGGCAGGCTTGTTATATCAACCCCACACCTCCGCTGGTCGAGTGCCTTCCGACTCTGGCTACCGGATTTATGTCGATCAATTTGTGATTCCGTCCAATCAAGTCGCTCGTCAGGTCGATCAAATGCTGGCTAGTCAATTGGATGTGGAAAAATCCGGTCTAGAAACCGTGCTGCGAGGGGCAGCGCAGATCCTCTCTAACCTCAGCGGCTATATTGCTTTGATCACCTTGCCGTTGCCCAGCCTGGCGTGCTTGCGGCATTTACAATTGGTGCAGATTGATCCAGGGCAAGTGATGTTGATTGTGGTGCTCGATTCCTACGAAACAGAATCGATGATCTTGGATTTTTCCCAGTCTGCCGATGCCAGTGGTTTGGAGCTAGAGGCGCTAGAGCGAGAGTTACAGATTCTTTCTAATTTTTTGAATGCCCACCTGCGGGGGCGATCGCTCGCTGAGATTGCTGCCCTCGATTGGAGTGAGTTGGGGCGTCAGTTCGATCGCTACGTAGAACTGTTGCAAACTTCCATGTTAGAACTCAGCCGCCGCACCCATGCCTCCTTCCCAACGCAAATTCTCATCAGTGGGGTTGCCGAGGTGTTGCGCCGACAGCCGGAGTTTGCCGAGATTCAACAAATCCAAACCATTTTGCAATTGCTGGAATCGGAGCAAGACCAATTGGGTGCTCTAATCTTCACCTCCACGGGGTTAGACAACAAGCGGGTGATGGTGCGAATTGGCTCAGAGAACCCCCTAGAACCGATGCGCACCTGTGCCTTGGTAGCCGCCGCCTATTACCGCGATGAGGTGCCTGTGGGCAGCGTGGGCATGTTGGGACCCACCCGCATGGTCTATGAGGATGCGATCGCCATCGTGGAAACCACCGCCGACTATCTATCTGAAACCCTGAGCCAATCTTTGTGAGACACTACTTCCGCCGTCAAATCGGTTTGTAACGCTTCTGCTAGTTGGGTCGCGGTGAAGGTCTTGACAAAACGCAGGGGCAACGGAGTTTGGCTGATAAATCGAGCGTAGCCGGAGCTGAGTTGGGCTGTGTAGCTGGAGCGACCATTCAGGTGGGTGTCTAGAAACGCCACACTCAGCGCATTGAGGTAGCGACGGGCGATCGATGGGTCAGGTCCAATGATCTCTGGGGGGAGGGGCACGGCTCCACTGTCCGGGGATGCCTCGCCAATAGTGGAAAAATGGGAGGCGCCTTGCAGCATCGCCAGATAGCGATCGGCACTGCCCAACCAGGTAAATGGGTAAATTTGTTCTAATAATGAGGGAGCAACCGTATCCGTGTTTGCCGTCACCATCAAAATCGGGACGCTCACTTGCTCGTATCCCGCCTGCCCAAAGACGCTGCTGCCCACCAGATTGATCGCAATCACCGCTTTAACGCGATCGTCCCGCAGATTTACCGCATCATCCGCCACATCCAGTGCCCGGCATTGCAACAGTAGCGACAGATTTAAAAAATCGCCCACTTCACAGTCTGCCTGCAACTGCGACAGATTCATCTCTGCCCCCGCCAGTGCCAGGGCAGTATAGGCTCCAAAGGACTGCCCGATCAACGCCACCTGTTGCAGATCGATCGGGCGTTGCCAAGCCGGATTGGTCTCCGCCTCTGCCGCCAATCGATCGAGCAAAAAGCTGACATCCAACGGGCGATCGATAAATTCACTCGGCTTTGCCAAATCCTTATCTTGCCCATTGATCAGCGCTTGCAATTGTTCCGCATTGCTGCCGGGGTGTTCCAACACCGCCACGGCAAAACCATAGGAGGCTAAATGCTCCGCCAGGTAGGCATAGGAGGTGCGATCGGAGCCTAAGCCGTGGGAGATCACCACCAAGGGCACAGGCGTTTGCAACAACTGGGGACGATTGGAGACAGGCAGATACAAGTCGGCGGCAAAGGTGCGATCGCGCCACTCGTCCACTAAATCTAACGACTGCTTGATCCAGGTTGCGGTGCTGGGCTGGCGCAGGTCGGGCGACTGGGAAAATCCGTTGCTGGAGCAGTCGCGGCTTCCAACGCCGATTGTTGTTCAATGATGGCGATCGCTGATTGGTTTGTTCGATCAAGGTTTCGATCTGTTGGGCAATTTCTAGCGATCGCTCCACATCCAGCCGAATCGAGTCCAGGGGAAAGTGCTCCAACACATTTAGCGGGGTCAGCCCTTGGCTGTCATCCGCTGCTGCTAGGATCAACGCGGCTCGAATCGCCGAAAAGCCTGATAGACGGGACTCCGTTTGCACCACTTCCCCCAACCGCTCCAGCAAAACCTCTCCCTGCGGCGTGTAGAGGAACTGGGCAACCGCCACCTCATCGGCTACCACCCGCGTACTCAGCAGGCTTTGTAGTTCTTGTAACTGGGTTGGGGTAGTGTAGCGGGTATAGGTGGCTAGATCGCGCTGCACGATTCCCTTGCTAGCAAACTGGCTTAGCGACTCAATCGAAACTGACGTTTCCAGCAAGCCATAGCTGATAAGAATCTGCTCAGCCGCGCTGGCAGGTTCCCCTAACCCCGCCCCACACAACACCGCCGTTCCCATTCCCAGCGCTAGGTTGAGGCAGTTTCCCACTGCTCTGGGAAGTGGTCGGGAGTGGCGTTGAATCAATGCCGCGATCGCACGTAAAGGAGCCAGTTTACCCATAAAGCAGCCTACCTAATGATCAACGGGATAGTTACCAATCAGTCGATCGAGGATTGAATACGCCTAAGCCAATTCATTTAGCTAAGAAATAATTGCCCCTAGGATAGTTCCTATTCTGACTCGACAACCCCTAGGATGGATATTCTCCATCCGGGTGATTTCTCCCATCCCCCCCTTCATCCCGCCGTCCTGCTATCGGCAAACTGGGTCAACGCTGCCCCACTCAGCATACAAATCCGCCAGTCGGGAAGAATCACCGCCCCTTGACGCTGATAAAACTCGATCGCCGCTTGATTCCACAGGCGTACACACCACTCCAATCGCCCAAAGTCTCGATCGATTACCTCCTGCGCCAACCCGCCCAGGAGCGCTTTACCCAATCCCTTGCCCCGGTACTCCGACAACACAAACAAATCTTCAACATATAAGCCTGGTTTGGTCAGGAAGGTGGAGTAGTTGGATAGATACAGGGCAAATCCGGCGATCGTCCCCTCCACCTCTGCCACGAGCGCCTTCACACAGGGGGTGTCGGCAAACAGGCTTTGCCCCAACTGCTCTGGGGTGCCGGTGTAGTCCGCCAGGCTGCCATCAAACTCGGCATTGGCTCTTGCCAGGGCATATAGGGCTGGCACGTCGGCTGGAATGGCTGCCCGGAGCGCGGAGGTTTGATTGGCAGCGATTTGGTGTAACGCGTCGCCTACTACCCGACAAACGCGGGTATTTTCCAGAATTGTGGCTCCAATGTGGCGATAAAAGCCGATCGCGGGTTCATTCCAATCCAACACGCTCCACTGCAACCGCCCATCGCCCCGTTCGATCGCCAGACGGGCAAGCGCTGACAGCAACGCCTTGCCGATTCCGTGCCGCCGATAGGCTGGAAAAACAAATAGGTCTTCCAGATAGATCCCCGCCTGCATACTAAACGACGAGTAATTAGTGAAAAACAAGGCAAAGCCAACGATGCCATCCTGCTCAGCCAACAGCGCCTCTACGTAGGGTGAGGCTCCCGAAAGATGGTGGGCAAGGGCAGCACTGCTCCCCACGACTTCGTGACTGAGCTTTTCGTAATCAGCCAGTGCTTGGATCAAATGAAATAGAGTATCGGCGTCTGCTGGAGTGGCGCAGCGCAAAACAGGTGAATGAACCAGAGAAGAATCAAACATGAGCGATCGAGTAAGTTACCGTGTACAGGATAAACTACTCGTTTTTTTCTTTGCTGAGCTGCTCAGTTCGTTTAACCCTAACAAAGGTTGATCTACGTCTGTTGTTACTTCAACCATCCCTTGAGGCGAGCCGCAACCTGAGGGCGACGCAATTTGCGCATTGCCTTGGTTTGAATCTGGCGCACTCGCTCCCGTGACAGATTGAACAATCCACCCACCTCTTCCAGGGTATGGGGTTCACCCGTCGTCAACCC